>DBGGTD010000611.1:0-7275 GCA_051162585.1 Elainellaceae cyanobacterium | reverse complement strand
CCCCCGTTTGGCACGGGCGATCGCTTCGTTTGGCTTCCTAACACCAATCTAGGACAAAAATGCCCAGACTCTCTTTTGTCCGAACTTGAACGAACCTTACCCGCAATTCCCGACACCTCTGTTTTGCTGATCACTATGAGCCAAAAGCCGGACGGTCGGCTCAAATCGACGAAATTATTGCAAAAATGTGCTGAAATTCGAGAATTTCCGGTTATCCCCCCCTGGAAGAGTGACCAACTCATCAAAGCAGTTCATCGGGCAGCCGCCGATGTTGGTGTTAAACTCACTCAGGAAGCTGCTCAATGTTTAGCCGATGCAGTCGGTAATAACACTCGACAACTGTTTAATGAACTCGAAAAATTAAAGCTCTACGCGGGGTCGCCTCAGACGGTTATCGAAGCAGACACAGTTGTTAAACTAGTGACTACATCGACCCAAAGCAGTCTGCAACTCGCGACCGCTATCCGCCAGGGAGATGCGGCTCGTGCTCTCACTCTAATCTCTGATTTGTTTAGTCAGAATGAACCGGCCCTGAGAATCGTGACCACCGTGATTAACCAGTTCCGCACGTGGCTATGGGTCAAGGTCATGGTAGAGTCTGGAGAACGCGATATTCAGGCGATCGCCCGGGCAGCAGAAGTAGGCAATCCTAAGCGAGTTTACTTTTTGCAACGAGATGTTGAACCCCTTTCTTTAGATGCATTAAGGCGCACGCTTCCCGTATTGCTTGAGTTAGAGGTTGACCTTAAACGCGGCGCTGATGCACTATCAACCATACAGACACGAGTGATTCAGCTTTGCCAACTCTACCCGTCTTCAAAATCCGGACGAAGACGGTAGAAAAATCGGAACTTCTGACGCAGAAAATAATTCACATAATAAAACGAAGCGACTTTTTATTTGCCCTCTCAGTTAATCGTGTGTTCTATGGTTACATCGTCGTATTACCTGTATCGATTTAGTATGAAGCGTTTACTTTCTCGGACCTTACTCGTGACGCTAATTTCCTCGGGTGGGCTGCTCGTGGGAGGTGTCCCCAATCTAAATCTGAAGTCATCTGTTCCCCCATTGAGCGGTGCTGCCCATGCACAGCAAGACATTTCTAATGAACAGGTGCGTAGCTATGCCCGCTCGGTGCAGGAAATTGAAGAAATTCGGCGAATTGCCTACGCCCAGATTCGAAATCTGTCTGACTCTGGACAAGTGCCGCCCGTCGCATGCCATGAGTCTGACAGTATGCGAAATCTCAACCAAAGTATCCGAGATATCGTCGTTGATTACTGCACGCAGTCGATTCGCATTGTCGAACGAAATAATCTAACCATTACTCAGTTCAATACTATTACCGCAACTCAACAGTCAGATTCGGGTTTGGCGTCTCGCATTCAGGAAGAGTTGAGACGGCTGCAATCTGAGGCTCAAGATACCGCACCCCAGGCAGAGTCAACTCCATCGCCATCCCCCTAACCCGATACCAGCTTGAGCCTAGCCTCTAGGAACATGGGAGAATATACCGTAAGAGAACAGGCTCAGTTTGGTGCGTCTGCCCTCCCATTTTCTGGTATACAAGGCGATTAGACTCATGGCTCGACTTGACCCCTTTACCCTGCAAATGCAAATCACCCGCATGTTTGAGCAGGGGCAATCCTTGTTTGCGACCACTAAGGTGCAAGATTGGCTTAAAGAGCGACACTATGATCCTCAAGATTACGATATTACGTTTCATCAACGTCCTGCCCCGCCGGGGTCTGACTTGGTGATGGTGATTGAGATTGAGCTTTCTAGAAAAGATGGTCAACCTGTTGATCCGTGGTTGCAGAGTGAGGTCAATCGCCACACGTAAACCACACATAAATGAGAAGATGAGACACGGGCGATCGCCAATTAATATTTCTTAAACGTTTGACAGAAATATTGGCAGAATAGGGACAGGGTGGCTAATGTCTTTGTCACTCATCAGTTGTGATTTATCCCGTCCCTTTGACTCACTATTCTTATGCAGGTGTCTGTCCTTTCTTCAACTTTTTTCCTGACGTTGCTGCTAGCCGTCGGGCTGTTTTTCTTTATTCGAGCCTCCGCCAAAGACCGCACTCAAGTTGCCAAACTGATTGCCGATCAGCAACGCGATACGCTTTTAGAACAGCTCCAACGCTATTTTGCTCAACGCTCCTATCGAATCGCGTCCGTTGACTCGTCTGAAAACCGAGTCACCTTCGAAGGATTTGTGCGTCCTAGCCTGTTTTTAGCAATGTTTCTGAGCGTATTAGCCGGGATTGGTATTTTGTGTTTGGTGCTGGTACTGGGGCTGCTTTTCCCAGACTGGGCACCCATATTTTCTGGGCTATTGGTGCTTTCACCCCTGGCAGGCATATTTTATTGGCGGAGAGCGGGTCGCCCAGAGCAAGTCTTTTTGAGCATTGAGGCGGTTGAAGACGAGCATCAAATCAACCACAGCTTGGTCACGGTGACGGCTCATCGAGATGAACTGATTGAATTGCAGCGATCGCTCCCTCTAAAAGCCGTCGAAGATGTCGATGAATAACTCTGGTGTCGTCGATGCATAATGACCAGGCTATACTAAATGCCATACAGCGCTGAATACTGATAGGCCGTGTCCACTTCTAGAATGGTAATTCTTCGTCAGGAAAGGTGCCAAGCTCTAGGCGGGTCGTGGTTTAGGTCTTTCTGCAACGTATTCAGTCAGGGGCACCTGTGGGAAATTCAGAATTATCGTCTTACCTAGACGCAGCGTCTTCGGGAGTCGCTCAGTCCCCTCCGAATAGAGCGTATCAGTCGTGGCGGCGGCGGTTTATGCTAAATCGCATTCGGCTCGGTTTGACTATTGCTGTGGTCGCATATTTCACGTTTATTCTGCTCAGAGTGGTTCATGGCATCATGACTGCTGAGTGGGAATTATCTTGGCTAGTAATGGCAATCACGGCAGAGCTTAGCTTGGCCGTGTGCCTACTACTTCACCAAACATCGTTCGGACAACAGCGCCCTGCTGTTCTTTTTTTAGGAGCGTCTTGGTCGATCACGCTAGTTGAGCAGGTTTGGGCGACATTACAGCACATTGCGTTTCCTGGACTCTTTTCCTGGACGCTGGTGTTTTTAACCCAATCGACATTAATTCCGGTGCGTTGGCCCCTGCATTTAGTCTCTCAACTGGGCGTCCTGATTTACTATTTTGGCGTCAATTCAGTATTGGGATTGTCTCCTCGCGATGGAACCGTGTGGAATGGTCGGCAAGCGCTCTACATATTTTGGTTTTGCGCGATCTGCAATTTAGCTGTGTATCTGTACGAACAGCTTCAAAAGTCTGAATTTGAAGCACGATGCCGATTAGAAGCCGAACAAGAAAAATCGGAAAGATTGCTGCTCAATATTTTGCCAGAGGCGATCGCCGAAAAACTCAAACACGACCAGCGCATTATTGCCGACAGTTTTGCTGAAGCAACGGTCTTATTTGCTGATATTGTCGGTTTCACCAAATTATCGGCAGGCGTGCCGCCCCACGATGTGGTTGACTTACTCAATCGGGTATTTTCTACCTTCGACCAACTGGTTGAACGCCACAACTTAGAGAAAATCAAGACGATTGGGGATGCCTATATGGTGGTGGGCGGATTACCCATCGAACGGGATGACCACGTCGAAGCGGTTGCTGAACTCGCATTAGAGATGCAGCATGTCGTTGCTCAGTTTAAGACTCAGGAGAATCAACCGCTTCAGCTCCGCATCGGCATCAACACTGGCCCCGTCATCGCAGGTGTGATTGGTCGAAAGAAATTTATTTACGATTTGTGGGGGGATGCGGTTAATGTGGCAAGCCGCATGGAATCTCAAGGAATTGCGGGCTGCATCCAGGTGACTCCGGCAGTTTATGAGCGATTGGGCGATCGCTACCAGGTCGAAACGCGAGGCCCGATCGATATTAAAGGCAAAGGCTTAATGACGACATATCTGCTATTAGGACGGCATGACGATTCGCTAGAACCTCACGCCGCTTGATGACGTGAGCAAAATCTATCTCTGCATCTACTGCGGGTCGCAGCGAATTTCGACTAAAAACCCGTCTGGGTCATAAAAATAAATGCCCCGTCCGGTGGGGCGACTCACTGGCCCATGATCAATCTGAATAGAGTGATGTCGAATCACCTCAACGGCCTGATCAAATAAAGCCGGATCAATATCAAATGCGAGATGCCCGGCGCGAGTAAACGGCGTTTCTGGGTCGGGGTCGGGTGGCGTGAGTTCGGGACGATGAAACAGATCCAATACGGTGCCATCTGGGGTGATAAAGTTAGCCACCTTGCCCGTTTCGACTAATTCTTTGAGGGTTTCGGGAATCTCCTCACCTGTCAGTTCGTGCAGCCCCAGAATATTGCCGTAGAAGTGGCGCGATGCATTCATATCGCTGACATTCAACGCGATGTGATGAACCCGGCGCAGTTGCCCAGGGGCGAGCGTGGGCTGGAGGACTGAAGACTTTGAAACCATGATGAAACACTCCAGATGGCAATCGGTTGAGGTGTTTACACGCTAAGAGGTGTAGTATTCGTCTAAGCGCATGAACACGTTTAGCAATATGTTAGCCCCTTGAGTGCACTGTTCTGGGGTGGTGTATTCGTCTTCAGCATGGCTGATGCCGCCAATGCTAGGCACAAAAATCATCCCCATGTCAGTGAATCGCCCGATTTCTTGGGCATCATGACCAGCACGACTGGGCAATGTGCAGTAGCTCAAGCCAAAGTCTTGGGCAATTTGAGCGATCGCCCTTTGGATGTGGGGTTTTGCCAGCGTGGGTTCGACCCGCAATAGTTGCTCGATGGTAATGGTGGTGCCTGTTTGTTCGGCAATCTGCTTTAAGCGTTGCTTCAGTTGAGCGACTAGACCATCCACGTGCTCTTGCGACAAATCTCGCATATCGAGGCTCAAGTCGACCCGTCCCGGCACAATGTTTGCAGCATTCGGCAACACATTGAGCATGCCGACTGTGGCAACCTGGTCACCAGGGGAGTTCTTTGCCAAATCTTCGACGGCGAGCACAATGTGAGACGCGGCGACTAGTGCATCTTGGCGTATGTGCATCGGCGTTGTGCCTGCGTGATTGGGGCGACCCAACACGGTGATAGTGAATCGGTTGAGGCTAACAATCCCTTCGACGACTCCGACCTGCGTTCCAGTCTTTTCTAAAACGCCCCCCTGTTCGACATGAAGTTCAATAAATGCGGCAATTTCATCACCCGTGCGCTGAGCCGTGTGAAGAATTTCCCAATCGCCTCCAATGACTTCTAAACAGGTGTGAATCGAGGCGCCATCTTTTCGATGGTAGGTTTCAGGATTGGGATTGACGCTGCCCGTCATTGCTTTGCTGCCAATCATGCTGCCTTCTTCGTCGGTGAAGACAATCACTTCGATGGGATGATTGAGCATGATGTTGTTTTCTTTTAATGTGCGCACGACTTCGATGCCTGCTAACACGCCGAGCGTGCCGTCGTAGCGCCCGGCTGACGGCACAGTATCAATGTGAGATCCGGTGGCAAAGGCAGGCAGAGCGGCTTTTCCTGGATAGGTGCCGAGCATGTTGCCTGCGGCGTCAGTGCGCACCGACATGCCTGCTTCGCGCATCCAGTTGGCAACCAGATGGCGGGCTAACTGGTCTTCAGGGCTAAAGGAAATGCGTCGAACGCCTCCTCTGGGTAATTTCCCAATTTCTGCCAGGGTGTCAAGATTGTGATTGAGGCGATCGCCATCTACCATCAAACGCGAAATAACAGACATGCATAACCTCCCAAAAAACCCGTTGCACAGCGCTATTTTTTAGATCTTTAACATCGATCTTCAATCTGGCTCAAATTTTTATCTTAGTCGCAAGCGTTTCATCTAGACTGTCGCAACCGACTCACTGTTGCAGACGATTGCAGACCGATCTCATGATCCCTCGTGTACACTCAAGACTCAGCTTTCAAAGAAACCGTTCAAAATGGTGAAAACGCGCATTCTTGGGTTAGATCCCGGTCTTGCAATCGTGGGCTTCGGAGCAATTCAGTGTTGTGCTGATTTGAAAGCTCCTCCGACGGTCTTACCGCTTGATTTTGGTGTGATTCAAACCCCTGCTCATACTGAGACGGGAAAACGTCTCTGCACGATTTATGACGACTTAACCCAGGTGCTTGAGCACTGTCAGCCTGATTTGGTTGCCATTGAGAAACTCTTCTTTTACCGTATGGGAAATACAATCCAGGTGGCTCAAGCGCGAGGGGTGATTTTGCTCGTGTTAGCCCAGCACAACCTGTCGTTTGTGGAGTTTACCCCCGCTCAAGTAAAACAAGCCCTGACGGGCTATGGCAATGCCGATAAATATGCCGTGCAAGAAGCCGTTGCTCGGGAGCTAAACCTAGAGGCGATTCCTCGCCCAGATGATGCAGCAGATGCGCTGGCGATCGCCCTTGCAGCCTGGTTTCAGCGATGATTCTGTCCCGATTCTGCCCTGCCTTATAAGGCTTCAAAGGTGGCCGTGAACCCCTCCAGCGTTAGGCACTCTTCCACAAATTCTTCAGCTTCATTGACCGAATCAACCTGATATTCCATCAGCCGACGCTCATCGTCTTTCATCTTTTTAGACGAGATGGGCACTGCTGCATAGTTTTCAGCAACCGCGTTAAACATCTTGGCATGGTTTCGCCAGCTCTCAGCAGAGCATTGAATGATCACCCGCCACATGGTTAAAGCCCTCGTTTTGTATGGTTTGCGAACCGTTTACGTTTGCGATTTTCGTCTACGGTAGCCTTCTTGCGGCGCGGAGAGGCAGTTTGAGGGCGAGGCGTTGACTTACCGTGATGTTTTTTAGAACGCGGATAATTGGACTTCTCAGCCTCAGACTCAAACGAAGATGTGGGTTCGTAGCCTGGAATCACGTTTTGGGTCAGCGTTCGCTTTAGCAACTTCTCGATGCTTTTTAGCAGGGGATATTCATCCTTAGAAACGAGAGAGACGGCACGCCCTTCGTTGCCCGCACGCCCGGTGCGACCGATGCGATGCACATAGTCTTCTGGAACATCGGGCAGTTCAAAATTTACCACGTGGGGCAGTTGGTCGATGTCTAGACCTCGCGATGCGACGTCGGTTGCAACCAAGACTCGAACCTTTCCTTGCTTAAAGTCTTTGAGGGCGCGGGTGCGGGCTGCCTGACTTTTATTGCCGTGAATTGCAGTCGTCTTTAGCCCGTCTTTGGCGAGTTGTTCGGCTAGACGGTTAGCACCATGCTTGGTG
>DBGGTD010000610.1:0-3621 GCA_051162585.1 Elainellaceae cyanobacterium | reverse complement strand
TGTAACCTCAATTTAGAGAATTGGTATTACGCAAATGACAATATTACCCGCTAAATGCAGGGGCATGGCATGCCATGCCACTACCGATATGGCGCACTACACTACATTAGAAAATGCGTAAGTCCTGATAATTTCAAATAATTTCGAGTAATTTCAGTCAAATGCCTGCTCCCATTACTGATCATCCTGGCTTTTATTAAAACGTGTACTCGATCGATTGAGAATACGGAGGATGACAATTGCAAGAATGACACTTACGGAAAGCCCGACCCAAAAACTGTGAGCTATCCAAGGGGACTGGTCGAGCGCCCATCCGCCCAGGAGAGGCCCTATGAAATATCCGATCGCCCAACATTGAGAATTGATTGATAAATAGATGCCGCGTAGTGAGTCGGGTGCTAAATCAACTACGAATGCTGATGCTGAGGGAAGATAGGTGACGGTGGCGATCGCCAAAATGCCCAGTGCCAAGGATGCCCACAGAATCGGGAGGTTCATCACCATTCCGGTAGCAGTAACCAGCAAAAACCCGACGCCCCAGAGCAATGCCGAAAAAGTTAGCGCTGTAGGACGCCCAAAGCGATTGAGCCATCGGGCGATTGGCAGTTGCAGCACCGCAGTTAAGACAACGTGCCAGGTAAACAGAGCGCTGATCATGGATGCCGAAAACCCGTCTCCACTTTTGCCCGTGGATACGAAGTTGCTGAAATAGAGCGGCATTGTGCTTTGCACCTGAGACAGATATGTGGTGAATAGGATATTCACTCCCACAAATATCCACAGGAGGCGATCGCCCAACACTATCCGCCATCCGCTCAGTAGATGAGCATCCGAATCGGTCGAGGTGAGTGTTTCTGCAATAGCAAAGTAGATAATCGCAAAGAACAGCACATAGGTGATGCCGTCAATCACAAACAGGGCTCGATAGGCTCCAGTTGCTTCGATGAGCGCACCGCCTAGCACCACTCCCAAGCTGAGCCCAATGCTGTCAGCAAGTCGCACCAACCCAAAGGCTTCATTGCGTTCGTCGCCTATCGTGAGGTCGGCGACCACGGCTTCGGTTGCAGGCCAATAGAGCCCAATGCCCGCGCCCATGAGTAAATTTCCTATCAGCAAGGTGGGAAAGTCATTGGCGATCGCCAATGCCACGTCTGCCACAGCCGAGATTGCCGCCGATACCAACAGCGTGCGCCGCCGCCCCCACCGCCGGGAATCTGTTGACATGCCGCCTACAAATCGCCCCACAACGCCCGATATCGAACCGCTGCCAATTGCGATTCCGACTACTGTGGCAGACAATCCGACCTGATTGACAAAGAAAATGGGAGCATAAAATAGCGTAAAACCGTTACCAAACTGAGAGAGTAGTCGCCCAAATGACAGGATCCAAACGCGCCGATCGAGATTGGGAAACCAAGAAAGAATCCGTTGGGGTAGAAATTTCATAGTTTCAGAGTAAGGGAGAAGGCAGGCAGGTGGGCATGGGGCGACCTGATCAAATTAAACCTCCCGATTTCATACCCTCCACCCCCCGATTGACCGACAAAACTCTGAAAGCTGTCGGCTACTGCGCCCACACGAACAAAGACGGCCTTCGCCGACTATAGCCGTACGCTCTCGCGTTAGGACGTTGAACGTGTGTAGAGCCCCCGCGCCGCGGGGGCTCTACACACAAACCTGAGCCCGTAGGGACATACACCCCGCGAGAGGGTTTTGCTTGTGTCGTGTGCTGGGTTAAATCTATATCCTTCAGATTTGAACACATTCGACGATTAGACGGCAGCCGGATCCAGTGTCGAAGGCGTACTATTTGCTGACAAGCCGTAATAAAGCTGATCGAGTTGGATTGCCACTCCATCCCAACTGAAGTAAGTTTTGACGCGGTGTCTAGCGGCCTGCCCTAACTGTGCCTGCCATTCCGAATTTCCAATGATGCGGTCAATGGCTTCGGCAAAGGCTGATGGATCTTTAGGAGGTGCTAATAATCCGGTTTCTTCAGACGCGATGGTGAACCGCAGCCCTCCCACATCACTGGCAACTACGGGCGTACCGCTTGCCATCGCCTCGATCGCCACTAAGCCAAATGGCTCGTAGTGGCTCGGAACCACGCACACATCAGCAACTGCAAAATATGCGGGCAAGTCTGCATCATCAATGCGTCCTGGAAATGTAGTGTATGCAGCGAGGCCCAGTTCTGCAACCAGACCTTCGATGCGATCGCGCTCTAAACCATCGCTATGCCCCGGACGACTGCCTCCTCCAATAATTAGTCGAAGATTAGCGTCCTGGCTAAATTTAGACTGCCCAACGGCACGCACGAGGGTTTCGATACCCTTACGCGGATCAAATCGACCCACATAGAATACGACCTTGGCATGGTTAGGAATATTGAGACGATACCGAGCCTCAGTACGAGAGATAGAACCAAATCGCTCGATATCGGTGCCGCAGGGGATGATCGTGCTTGCTCCCTCAGACGTAACGAGCGATCGCATATCTTCTAGTTCTTGAGGACTGGTCGCAATAATTCGATCGGCTGTTTCAATGCAAGTTTTCTCAACAGCTAAGCGAGTCTCGGCAATGGGCGGCATGGTATCTATATTCCTATATTTCACCGCGCCCAACGAATGATGAGTGTGGATATGGCGAATGTTAGGCTGACACTTTTTCAACTCCATGCCGACCCAGGCAGACAGCCAATAATTGGTATGGACGATTGAATAGTGACGATGGGAATCGGCTTGGAACTTCAGAAATTCTTCGACAAAGTTAGGAAGGTAAGAAAATATCTCGTCACGGGGAACAAAATCTGCCGGACCCGCATTCAACCGAATCGTTCGACATCCAGGAATATGTTCGACTTCGCCAGATTGACTAGCACTCGTCCGTCGAGTAAACATATCGACCTGCCAACCTAAGCGAGCCAGTGCTTCACCCACATGACGAACATACACGTTTTGCCCACCGGCTTCTTCTTTGCCAATGTCGATCGCGGGATCTCCATGAACCGAGATCAGGGCAATAGTCTTTTGGTGTTGAAAAACCATAGTTTTTCTATCCAGGAGCCTGCTAGCTTAAATTGAACTGTGTCTATATCTAGATCTATCAATCTCTTAAGGGAAAATCTCAATCTCAAGCTGAACGGATTCTAGCCAATCATCCCAAAAAGTGAAAATCGATCAGATGAGCGTATGACTCTATCGGTGTACGGAAACCCGTTTAAAAACTTAAACAAAGATTGCCAGACCCGTTTCAAATATCCTTAAATAAGCTCCGAACACTTATGTAAGCAATACACCTCAGAAGAACGTATATCAGCGAATTATGCGAGGGGTATGCGCTGGCGACTTAGCTGATAACGATGATTCCCGCTAAACACTATCTACAGCGCGAACGGGAGGATTAGATCAGTAAGGGTTCCTTAACATGCGTATCGTAAGGCCAATAAGCTTTACGATGGTTTTGTTATCTCCCATACAAAACTAACATGGAATGGGGCTTGGGCAGCTATGGCAAACAGGGCGATCGCCCCATTCCATGCGCGGATTGGCGATTTTGGGTTTGAATTTAGAGATTCTATAGCAATCCTAGATGGGTTATGAGCAATGGGGCGGACTGAGT
>DBGGTD010000609.1:0-3556 GCA_051162585.1 Elainellaceae cyanobacterium | reverse complement strand
ATATCAACCACCCCAACCGACAGATTGGGAAAATCAGGAGTAGACTTCTTTCCGTGCGCCTCGCACCAGATGAGGCTTCCATATCCCTCCGGCATCACCCAGATTTGCTGAATATCAACTGCCCGAAATTCGCCTCGATAATTCATCACGTGGGGCGATCGCAACAGACCAATGACTTGCTCCTTCTCTTGGTCAAACTGCTCCTGAGAGTGATACGGCAACCCCAGTACTACCCCAATACTGCCTTTCAGATCAAAATATCCAGCCGATGCTAAAACCTTTACCAACGCATCTTCAACCTTCGATTGCCCGACTCCTAAGTTTGCGCCGAAATCAGCCGCAAGCTGACCCATCGCAAAGCCTTTGCCCTGAAACTCCAGCCAGATATCGAGCAGAGGATCGGTAGGCTGCGATTCAAAGCCTCCCTTACGGACCTGCTCTACCGTTAAATGAGCAACATTGGCGGGAATAAGAACCACATCAGCAGGACTGCGACCTACGCAAGCTTTTGTTGCAGTGCGCCCTAAATCGACGCTCAAAACCGTATCTGGAATATTGGAGGATTGCCTGCCAGTCATGGGGTTTGTACCTCTATTCAAATCAGTACTCATGCTGCCGACGCCATCTCGCTGCACAACCTGACGCCACCAGATAATACAATTGTTCTATCACATCTCGATTTTCAGTACAAGTGTTCTTTGAGGGTGTCTCCAATTTCTTAGAAAAAGGGTGGCGATGTCAATTTAAGACTCTCCCGGCATTCAAAACCCGATCAGACGCGCTAGCATCGATTTAGCAAGCATTGGCAAACCCCGATTCCTTCCTTGGTTGCCCGATGTCCCCTCGTTACGTTAAATTTAATTAAGATTTATACTCAGAATTAGTGGTTTTGTTAATTCTTGCAGATTCTCCTAACCGAGTACGATAGTAAAGATGATGCAGAAATCTGAGCCATATATCTGGATTGATTAGAGTTGATTAGAAACGAAATCTTGTTGAGCAGTGTTAGGCTGCGCGTACTTTAATTCAACTAATTCAACTGCTGTTATTAGAGGCGCTTAGGGTTATGAAACTTTCCTGGAGAGTGATTCTCCTCTGGACATTGCCAGTCTTAGTGATCGGATTCTTTTTCTGGCAGGGGGCATTTTCGTCCTCAGCGATGGATATCGGAGGAAACACCGCAAACAGTCGGATGACCTATGGTCGATTTCTGGAATATCTCGATTCGGGTCGGGTGACTAGTGTTGATTTGTACGATGGCGGGCGCACCGCTATCGTCGAAGCAGTTGACCAGCTCGATGATCGAGTTCGTCGCTTAAGAGTCGATTTGCCTGGTAATGCTCCTGAGCTGATCTCCAGGTTGCGAGAAGACGGCGTGAATTTTGATACCCATCCCCCCCGTAATGATGGGGCAATCTGGGGATTGTTAGGAAATCTTATTTTCCCAATTTTATTGATTGGCGGGCTGTTCTTTTTGTTTCGACGTTCTGGCTCTGGTGCCGGAGGGCCTGGACAAGCCATGAACTTTGGCAAGTCTCGGGCGCGCTTCCAGATGGAGGCCAAAACAGGAGTCATGTTTGATGATGTGGCTGGCATTGAAGAAGCGAAAGAAGAGCTCGAAGAAGTCGTTTCATTTTTGAAGAAGCCCGAGCGCTTTACAGCAGTCGGTGCCCGGATTCCGAAAGGGGTGTTGTTGGTCGGTCCTCCAGGTACGGGTAAAACGCTGCTAGCGAAGGCGATCGCAGGTGAAGCAGGGGTTCCTTTCTTTAGCATCTCCGGGTCTGAATTTGTTGAAATGTTTGTCGGTGTGGGTGCATCCCGCGTCCGTGACCTTTTCAAGAAAGCGAAAGAGAATGCACCTTGCATCATCTTTATCGACGAGATTGATGCGGTCGGGCGTCAGCGAGGTGCTGGCATTGGAGGTGGCAACGATGAGCGGGAGCAAACCCTCAATCAGTTGCTCACCGAGATGGACGGGTTTGAGGGCAATACTGGCATCATTATTATTGCCGCTACTAACCGTCCTGACGTTCTAGATTCGGCATTGCTCCGCCCTGGACGGTTCGATCGCCAGGTCATGGTTGATCCACCCGATATTAAGGGGCGTTTGGAAGTATTGCAGGTGCATGCCCGCAATAAGAAGCTGGCACCTGAAGTGTCTCTCGATGCGATCGCCCGTCGCACCCCAGGGTTTACCGGAGCCGATTTAGCAAACCTGCTCAACGAAGCCGCGATTCTAACGGCTCGTCGCCGTAAAGAAGCGATCACGATGCTCGAAATCGATGATGCGGTGGATCGCGTCGTTGCGGGCATGGAAGGCACTCCCTTGATCGACAGCAAGAGCAAGCGCCTGATTGCTTACCACGAGCTGGGACACGCCATTATCGGCACCTTGTTGAAAGATCATGATCCGGTTCAGAAAGTGACGCTCATTCCCAGAGGGCAGGCTCGTGGTTTGACGTGGTTTACCCCGAATGAGGAGCAGGGCTTGATTTCTCGCTCTCAGCTGATGGCTCGAATTACTGGAGCACTCGGAGGACGCGCCGCTGAACAGGTCATCTTTGGGGATGCCGAAGTAACCACCGGCGCAGGTAATGACCTCCAGCAAGTGACTGGCATGGCTCGTCAGATGGTCACGCGGTTTGGAATGTCTGATCTTGGCCCCATTTCTCTGGAGAGCCAGCAGAGCGAGGTGTTCTTGGGACGTGACCTAATGACTCGCTCGGAATATTCCGATGAAATCGCGTCTCGAATTGATGCTCAGGTGCGTTCCATTGTCGAGCACTGTTATGACGAAGCGCGCCGGGTTGTCCGAGAGAATCGTGCCGCGATCGACCGCTTAGTAGACTTGCTCATCGAGAAAGAGACAATCGATGGTGAGGAGTTTCGCCAAATTGTTGCAGAATATACTCCTGTTCCAGAGAAGGAGCAGTACGTTCCGCAGATTTAGTGGCAAATTCTGATTGTTCTCGTCAAAATGGGAGTGACATCGCTCCCATTTTTTATGAATGTCGTCAAATTTTGAGTTTGAGGCGGATGGGAGCCGTTACGATTGATTAAACTAGATGGGTAGACCGAGCTAAGAAACCTATAACTGCTTACTGTATTTCCGAGGGGAAAGATTGAGCTATGGGACTATTTGACCGTGTGAGCCGGGTGGTTCGCTCAAACCTTAACGCCATGGTGGGCGCTGCTGAAGATCCAGAAAAAATCTTGGATCAGGCGATCATCGATATGCAGGAAGATCTAGTGCAGATGCGTCAGGCTGTAGCACGAGCGATCGCCAGTCAGAAACGGACTCAGCAACAGCTTAACCAATCTCAATCGGAAGCAAGCAAGTGGCACCAGCGCGCCCAGCTTGCTCTGCAAAAAGGAGATGAAGAACTGGCGCGGCAGGCTCTTAGCCGCAAAAAGACCCAAGCTGAAACTGCAGCATCTCTTCAAACTCAGTTTGACCAGCAGAGCACTAGCGTTGAAACATTAAAGCGAAATCTGATTGCCCTTGAAGGTAAGATTTCTGAAGCCAAAACCAAAAAAGATATGCTCAAGGCTCGTG
>DBGGTD010000608.1:0-2374 GCA_051162585.1 Elainellaceae cyanobacterium | reverse complement strand
GCACCGAAGTGGGCGCACACGATTCATCAGGCTTGCGATCATGCTTAATGCTGGCAAAAGTCTGTCAAGAGCATGGAATTTTGGTCGTCCCTGAGAATCCTGAATTTCGAGATATTTGTAATGATGTTCTACTTTCTCGTGCAGGGTTACCATTGCATGAGTCGTCCCAGATTCTATGGAATCTGTTCAATTCACTTCTTTGCCCTAAAGTTACGCAGGATTCCGTTGTCGAACTTCTCTCTTCGTCTACTGAATCAATTGCTGTTAATGATGAGGATGAATGGGATTCAGAGGTTGATTTAACATCGGGGCTTGTGGATGAAATTCACACCACCGATTTAGACGAAATCTTCAGCCAAATCGGGAAAACCGCTTCGCAACAATCTGTCTCTCAGGTTTCTGATGAAATGGTTCGTGAGGTACTAAGCCACCTCCATGATGAATTAACCGATATAGAGCTTGCTTCTGAATCAAAATTAGTTCATGAGGGTGTGGATAACGCAGTACTAAATGCACCGGCAGGGCTTACGGCGATTACGTATGCGCCTGGAGAGGTGATTCCGGGAGAGGTCGGGATTTCTATTAACGACATTGAAGCCGTCAATGCGCTAGATGATATCGATGTGGATGCAATCGCCGAACCCATTTCAGCCTCTATTGCTAACTCTCTTGCAGAAACAGTGCCATTTGAGCACGATGTGTATCTCTACTTGCAGCAGTTTCATGATGCTCGTCCATCCCAGATTGAAACTGCTTTAGGAATTAGCCGCTTTCAGACTGTAAATGCACTACGAGCACTCAGCAACAAAGGCTTGCTGGATGAGTGCTACGGGGCTGAGCGAGACTGTGCTTCGTCCCATCCAAATATTGAGCTGTAACAATTATGGCGATCGCCTCTCCAACCCATTCATCAAACACAAATCGAACGATTACTACGTCGACTCAAGGTTCAACGCTGGCAGATGTGCTAGAGCGAGTATTAGACAAGGGAATTGTGATTGCAGGGGATATATCTATATCGGTTGGTTCTACCGAGCTATTGAGTATTCGGATTCGGCTACTGATTTCATCAGTTGATAAAGCCAGAGAAATTGGCATCAACTGGTGGGAGAGCGACCCGTATCTCAACAGTCAATCTCAAACTCTCCTGGACGCCAATCAACAACTCCTATCTCGAATTGACAGTTTAGAAACTGAACTGCGATCGCTCAAAGCTACAACGCCTGCCCCTCAGCAGGTCGAGTCATCCGATTGAGGAACACGAGGAATACTACGATGATCACCGTTAAGTCTGTGAGACAGATTGCCACGTCGAAGACGATTCCAAGTTTTCGAGCGGTTCGAGTATTGGGGCGATCGCATCATGCGCTATTCGACCAAGGACGTAGAGCAGCCGGGGAGCATCAACGTCTAGCTCATGATGCACATCGTCAATGGCGTAATCAACTGTGGAATAAGAAAACTCAAGGAACCAAACCATGACCCCACAGAAGAAACCCGTAAACTCAGAACATTATCGACAGATGCTTGTTCGAGATGGAGAGCGTCGATTCCGTGAATGGCACGCTGCATTCTTAAAGTATCAGCAGGAATTTTTAAAGCGACTGCCTCAGTCTCGTTCTAAGTAACTGAGATTCTGTTGCTTCACTCTCCGCATATGGTTGTCATTTTGGGATGAAGACCCGCCATGCCCCTCTCCGATTCACCGATATCGATTTGTCTTGCACCCGATGCTTCTGAGAGTCTGCCGACGTGTCCATCTCGGGGCAAAGATTCTGGCTTGGCTCCGCTGTTGTTGACTGTCGTTGAGTTAGTTCGGCAACTGATGGAAGCCCAAGTCATTCGTCGCATGGAAGCCGACCAGCTCAGCGATGACGATCTTGATCGGGCTGCTGAAAGCCTCCGGAAACTCGAAGAACAGGTGTTGAATCTGTGCGATGTCTTTGAAATTGACCCCGCTGATCTAAATCTTGACTTGGGCGACATTGGCACGCTACTGCCCAAAGCAGGCGGATACTATCCCGGCGAGGCGTCTGATAATCCTTCGATTTTGGAGTTGCTTGACCGTCTCTTGCATACCGGCATTGTTCTTCAAGGCAGCGTTGATTTAGGGCTTGCCCAATTAAATTTGATTCACGCCAAACTTCAGCTTGTTCTGACATCACAGCCTATTCCATAACGTAAGTTAAACCTATGACGCAAGGTCTTTATTTATACGGTATTTTTCCGTCCCCAGGCCCGCTCAGTCTCAATTTGAATGGACTTGATCAACAACCTGTTTGGGCTCATCAGATCGAAGAGTTTGTGTTCTTATATTCAGACGCTCAGCAAAGTCGTTATTTAGCAAGCCGCCGTAATTTGCTCGGTCACGAAC
>DBGGTD010000607.1:0-4841 GCA_051162585.1 Elainellaceae cyanobacterium | reverse complement strand
TAAAAATAAGGCACCCAGGCTACGGAACGGTGTTGTATTCACCTTAGGGGCGACGGGTTACCTTACCTCTGAAGATACAAGGGGCGGTTCGCGAACATTGGTGTCAACTTAAGGCCTCTGTGCCCCATATTTCCTGGCGTTGAGTGTCTCGCTTGCGATGTCGTTTTCGTCTGGCTTTGATGATGCCAAGGAGTTTATGATGCTCCGATAAAAACTCTACGGCACTCAATGCCTCACCTCGCTGGAGTGCTTGAGAATAGTGATAGAGCCCTCGAAAGACCATCTCCATCGAGATGCGCTCTAACGGCTGATGGAGGGTCACCGCCACCTCCGCACACAGCTCATTGAGCACCGCATAGAAGATCCAGGTGGCAAAGAGTTGGATTTGCACCCCATTGCGATCGCCAACCCAGAGGTACGCCAACCCCAACAGTCGTTTGGTGAGATTGAACGCACGAAGATGCGCCAGCGACGACGATAGAGGTCACACACTTCTTGAGCCCTTAACTGCTGTGGGTCTACCACGTTGGTCAAGTACTGATGCCAGGTGGTGCCCCAGCGCACTGAGACCAACCGGAGTGGATGATGGCAGGGGGTAGAACGATAGAGCCCCAGTTCAACGAGTTCATCGCAGTAGCGTTCTCCTTGAGCCAAGACCTGTACTCGTCGATAGGCGGTCTTCTCTCGCAGTCGAGTCAGGAAAAACTTACCGGCTTCTGTGAAGGCATCAAACCAGGCAAACTTGAAGAATCCTAAATCAAAGACAAGTAATCCTCCGACCGGCAATCGCTCCAGCAAGGAGGTGCAGAAGACTTTATTATTGGCATCACTCTCATCGGTGTACTCAACAGCCACCGGACGATGCGTGAGCAATTCCACCACCATCATCATCTTGCCTGCCAACACCGTCTCCGAGCGTTGGCGCAACGACGTTGTTTTACGTCGCAGTTCTTCCAACGTTGAGCCATCGGCAATCCAAATCGCCTCAAAGCGCTCCATTACCCCTTGCCATTGCTCAGAGACGACATGCGGTGTTCCTTGTAAACGCTGACCACCTGCTCAAATATCTCTTGAAATAACGAGGCAGGTAGTTGGTGCAATCGCTTGCTGACGGCTTGTTTACTCACCTTCATCGGCTCGAGCCACAGCAGTCCTTCCCAGTTGAGCACTCGCAGCAGTTCACTCAGTCCACTGATTTGGCGATAGACCAACGAGAGCACGATGGCTACCATCACTGGCAGCGTCAATCCTCGTTCTCGCATCTCTTGCTGGCTGCGATTGCGGCTGCCGCTTAATGGCTTAAAGTGGAACGGTTGCAATAGGGTATACACTCGTTCTTTAATTTCCTCAATCGAGGGGGATTGCACGTGAGTGCGTCATCTTAAATCCGCATTGGCATCACTCCACGGGCGACTGCGGGACATAGAACTCGCCTCCTCACTCTGTTGCCTCAACAGTTACACCCTTAGCGTCTATCTCCATTCGACCTTAAGTTGACACCAATGACGGCCGTTCGCCCCTGCAAAGATTTGCTGACCGCTGACCACTGACCGATACTAAATATTCGATATTGCTGTGCTGTTGGCGAATCATAGCATTTAGCAACGCCATCGTTGTCTCCCTGACATAACGGAATCCCAGCAGAGACACCCACATCGACGCAAAAATTGGTACAGAATAGTGTTCGGGAGCGCTGCCAAAATCCGACCTTCGCTCACTTGCTCATGAACGCAAATGGAGTCTAAACCCATGATTCTCAAGAAAAAACCTGCCCTCGTGCTGACGTTGGGCGCTGCCGTTGCATTGATTGTGGGTGGGGGACTCGCCTACTGGTTTTTAACCAATCGTCGATCATCGTCTGGCGATTTGCCTGTCGGGGTGACTGTTGTGCCCCAAGATGCCCTGATGACCCTTTCGTTTTCAACCGATGAAGCCAAGTGGGAACAGTTGCAGTCATTAGGAACCTCTGAAACGCAAACGACTCTCCAAGAAAATCTCAATACCCTGCGCGATCGCCTGCTGACCGAAAACGGCTATGACTATACAGAAGACATTCAGCCCTGGGTCGGCGATGAAGTGACCGTTGCGTTTCTCTCCCCATCTGCACCTCCGTCAGAAGAAGCTCCTGATGCAGACACACCAACCGATCCATCGGGCGAACAGCAAGATGCCATTTGGATTTTGCCCATCGCTGATCCGATTCAGGCGCAAGAATCGCTCACCAGTGACGAGACAGATGCCGATGAAGCAACCACGCGAGATTATAACGGGCTTGAAATCCGAGAGTTTGCTGGAGAAGCTGGGCAAGGCTATGCGGCGACCGTCATCGAGAGGCAGTTTCTAGTCGTCTCAGATGCACCCGCTGCTGTCGAGCAAGTCATCGATACGTTTAAGGGGCAAGACTCTGTGGCTCAAGTTCCTGGATATCGGCAAGCGCTGCGCCAAGTTGCAGTTGCCGACCCGTTTCTTCAGACCTATGTTAATGTGCCGGTCGCCAGTCAGATTGCCGCCAATAACAATCAGCCGATTCCATCTCAGGGCTTGGCTCCTCTCCAGAATAATCAGGGATTTGCCGCAACGGTTCTTTTAGGGGAGGAAGGCGTTGAGATTCAAGGCATCGCATGGCTAGATCCCGATAGCGCGGCCACCTATGAGGCGAAAAATGCGGCTCGCCGGATGCCAAAACTGCTTCCTGCGGAGACGCTCACGATGGCATCGGGTGGTAATTTGCAGCAACTCTGGCAAAATTACAGCGAACGGGGAGACACCGCCTCAGGAGGGCCGTTTAGCCCTAATAATCTGCGAGCTGGGTTGCAGGCAACAACGGGCCTAAACATGGATGATGATTTGATGGCATGGATGAATGGAGAGTTTGCGTTAGCGCTGACCCCAACGGCTGGAGACACCGCAGAAGGAGGCGGAGTCGGTGTTCTATTTATGGTGCAAGCGAGCGATCGCCCGGCGGCTGAGCAGGCGCTAACCAAGCTTGATGACGTCATGGAAAGCCGATATCGCTTCCAGGTCAATGAGACTGAAATCAGTGGTGCAACTGTTGTTCAATGGACGCAACCCCTAGCCGGACTAACGCTCACGCGGGGATGGCTAAACAATGACGTGACCTTCTTAGCCTTTGGTCCGATTGCAGACAGCTTCTTACCTAACCCCAAGACAGCGCTAGATGAAAACGGTTTATTCCAGCAAACGACAGCGTCTGGGCTAGAGCCAAATAACGGTCACTTTTTCGTCAATCTTGAAGCAATGAACAGTGCCGATGCTAATGTGCCGCTTCCCAGTCTCCCGCCGAATAATCAGGCATTTGTCAATGCAATTCGTGCCATTGGCGTCACATCTGCCATTGAAAATGAATATAGTACTCGATACGACATTTCCGTCTTACTCAAAACCACCGCTGAATCTGAGCCATCAGAATAGCTGACCCGATTCATTTCTATTTCTCATGGGGAGCAAGACTCGATAGGATAGAGAAAGATAATAAACGAATCTGTGAACGGCTTAATATTCAATTTTTAACAGACCTACGGGGAGATATCTGGATGGATCTGGTCACGCTGCAAAATTGGCTCGACAACACATCGTTTGCGCTGTTATTTGCCACGATGTTGGCATATTGGGGAGGCGCAGCATTTCCTCGAATTCCGTACCTCTCGATTTTGGGGACGACCGGAATGGCGATCGCCAACTTGTGCATTGCAGCACTATTAGGGGCGCGATGGCTTGAGGCAGGCTATTTTCCGCTCAGCAACCTATACGAATCGCTGTTTTTTGTCGCATGGGGTATTACAACCCTGCACCTAGTTGCAGAAAATATGAGCCAGAGTCGCTTAGTTGGCGTCGTCACGGCTCCTGTCGCAATGGGCATTACGGCATTCGCAGCCTTGTCTTTGCCCGCTCAGATGCAGGCTTCTGAACCCCTCGTGCCTGCTCTTAAGTCTAACTGGTTGATGATGCACGTCAGCATCATGTTGATCAGCTACGCCGCCCTCATGGTGGGATCGCTGCTGTCTGTTGCGTTTCTGGTTGCCACACGCGGTCAATCAGTTGAGCTGCGGGGTAGCTCAGTTGGCACGGGGGCATACCGCAATCGGCGATATCGAGTGTTGCAGTCTACTGATCCCTCTGCCATCTCTTCTTCTGCCATCTCTTCTACTGAGTCTTCGCGGATAGTTCCCCAATTAGATGCACCGCATTCTGTTTCAGCCGCGCAGCCCAACGGAGCAACCGCTGTGTTAGAAGCCAATCCGGCAGTGGCTGTCGCACCTCCATCTGCTCCTGAATCTTCTGAACCCCTATCTCCACAGCGCTTAACCCTTGCCGATACCTTAGACAACGTTAGCTATCGAATTATTGGACTTGGGTTTCCGTTGTTAACGATTGGCATCATTGCCGGAGCCGTTTGGGCCAATGAAGCATGGGGATCGTATTGGAGTTGGGACCCCAAGGAGACATGGGCACTGATTACGTGGCTGGTGTTTGCCGCTTATTTGCACGCCCGCATCACTCGGGGCTGGCAAGGCCGTCGCCCTGCAATACTCGCCGCCTCTGGGTTTGTCGTCATTTGGGTGTGCTATTTAGGGGTCAATCTTTTAGGCAAAGGTCTGCACAGCTACGGCTGGTTTTTCTAACATCACGCGACACGTTTGTTACGACTGAGCGATCGCCATGACCCATCTAGCCGAATGGACTGATTTGCACGCGCGGCTGCATCGGGCTATTCGGCAACGTCATCTTCTAGAACCGCATCAGCGTCTTTTAATGGCGGTATCGGGAGGGCAAGATTCGCTCTGCTTGATGCAGCTTTTAATCGACCTCCAGCCCAAGTG
>DBGGTD010000606.1:0-2464 GCA_051162585.1 Elainellaceae cyanobacterium | reverse complement strand
GTCCTCTACTTCTGCCTTCTGCCTTCTGCCTCTTCTCTCTACTTCTGTTTTCTGCCTTCTGCCTTCTGCCTTTTTCCCTCACTCTGGAGGCGGTAATTCTTCTAAAATTTTGAAGCGAATATGGTTGATAGCTAAGTCGCCGATTGATACTTCCTCTGGCTTATCTGGCGCGGCGATCTTCTCAAACGGAATGCCTTTGCTCACCTCAGCGTGATACCAGGCAAGCCCCATAAAAAATCGATTGGGATAAGGACCTCTCTCCATGATGTCGTCTACGTTAGATTCCATTGGCACCCAGCCAATTCCAGGCACATAAAATTCAATCCAAACGTGGTTAAAATCTGGCTCTAACGGAATATCTTTCTGCTCGGGGCGCGGGGGGCACTTGTAGCGACCGACCGTACGGCAGGCAATGCCGTTAAGTCGCAGTAGGGCTAGCAAGATGCCCACATATTCACCACACGAGCCAATGCCTCGCTGAAGCGCAACATCGGGGGTGTCAATGTGGGGTTTGATGCCATAGGAGAGGCGATCGTAGACGTAGTTGCGAATTTTGAGGGCTTTACGGAGCAGATTGGTCTCGGTGCCGATCGCCTCTTTAGCGGCTGCCTGGATAACGGGCGAATCCATCGCGAGATCATCATCATCAATCAGGTAGCGCACCTGGAGGTCGAGAGGGAGTTGGGGAGCATTCTCTAAATCGTGGGTCGTGAGGCAATATTTGATGCTGCGGACCTCAACCAAGGCTCTCCAACCAAAAATTCTGCCTTCATTGGGTTTGAGCTGGTCAAATTTAAATAAAGCGATGCGCTGATTATTTTGGAACTCCTCTGTAAATGGCATCCCAACAGGCTCTACCCACCGAATTTTTTGGCGGGGTGTTTCAGCGGGCAGAGCAATGCGCCATTCTAAGTTGGTGAGCGATAGTTCGTCGAGGGGAGATAGTTCTTCAACGTACGACATTTCGACTAGATACCCGTTTGATAGGGTATAGCGATCGCCCTCGTAGTAGTGAAAATGCAGAGGGTGAATAAAAGTGCGATCGCGAAATGTCAACTGGTGGGGGTCTTCCGAATTTGGATCGTCTCGAATATACGGCTCTTCATAGGCATATGAAACATAGCAAATCTCCCGTTGGGTTTGTGAATCGTTCCAGAAGGTAATCCCCGTTGGAGACGGATAGGGCGTGAGTGCGCTGAATCGAATTTCGCCTGTGGCTCGATCCATGCAATATACGGTCTGCTCAGTCGTATCACTCACCCAGAGATCTTCTCCTTGAATCGTGAGATTTTCGACCCCGATTCCGGGAGCTGGAATGCGCGTAATGCGCCGCCCCGTTTGCCGATCAAAAATGAGAATATACCCCGCCTTCTGACAGGTGACGTATACGGTCGACTGCCACACTGCAACGCCATTGGCCGGGTAGGGCAATGTCACAAAATGTTGGGGAGACGGGTTGTCGCGGGTACACCAAAGCACGTCATGCCCCTTGGTAAACCAAATCGTGTCCTCCCAGATCGAAAGCCCTGCCCCATCGATAAAATCTGCCACATGATACGGATTGAGAATGACCGTATCATCGGTTGCCATGTCAATTTGAATCAAATATCCCCGAATTGCATCCAGAGCTAGGAGGCGATCGCCATTTGTTGACAGACCGTGTATCGCATAGCTCCCAAAGGGGCGAATGGTGCGATGTCTCAAATCGACCGTGGGCATGCGAATCACAGAATCGGGGGTTAGTCGTGTGGCAGCCATACTATCAGTACCGGGGTCAGTCAACATAGCGATTTAACCGTGAGCAACCCTTATCATAAACAAATGCTTGTAACTCCTGATGTATCGATTGCTCAAAAGTCGCCAATTTGAATGAAGTTTATTTGGGTTTTTTTATGACTCATTGAAGCGGTGAGGGTTCATGCCCGCCGTCAGCACTGGCGTCATAATTCAGATGCGAATATCCGTTGCCGTGAACAGTAGGACCTTGGATTCCTAGAGACGTATTAAATCGCAACGACTGCTGCGGAATACCAATCGAAATACCGGCCTGATCAAAGGCGATTTTGAGACGACGACGATACTCACGTCCTACATCCCACTGTTTGAGCGGCTGGGTCTTAATCCACATGCGCACGGTTGCGCCGACATAATTAAGCTGATCGACACCCAGCAACAAAGGGGGTTCAAGAATTAAATGCTTCCATTTATCATCTTCCGTCATCTCGGTTGCCACGCGCTCAATTACAGCGATCGCCTTGTCAATATCGGCACTGTGGTCAACATCGATTAGCAGATCAACCCGCGACCATTCTTTGGTGAGATTCTGAACTACGGTGATCGAGCCATTGGGTACCGTGATCAGTCGCCCCTCTTCGTTCCGGAGCTGGGTGATGCGCAGCCCCATATATTCTACAAAGCCGCCAATATCGCCCAATATCACGACATCCCCCACCCCATACTGATC
>DBGGTD010000605.1:0-4511 GCA_051162585.1 Elainellaceae cyanobacterium | reverse complement strand
CGGCAGAGCAGGCGCGCGCTATGCCGGAGTTTTGGCCCAAGGGGCGCAATTTCTTTTTCAATGAAAATCGTTGGTGGTTTTATGGCGTGGGCGATCGCAGCGGATATTTGCATGTGGGGCTGGTTCGTCCGGCAACGCTCGCGCTCAGCATCTTTCTGCCTCTGTTGTTCGTGCGTCCGGCATGGTTTCCAATGCTGCGCCAGATCACCTCAAACGGGTGGCTGCTGATTCGGCTCTGGATCACGGCGACCGTCTTGTTTATACTGGCGCACTTGCTGTTGTTTCGGCTGCATTTGCCCGCCCGCTACACCGACCACAGCCTGAGAATTATCACCGCGATCGCCGCTGCGATGTTCATGACGGCGGTGTTTGATGCCGTGATGCGTGCCAGTTGGCGATCGCCTGCCCCCAATCAACTGCCCCGTCTCCGGCGTCCTGTCTTGGCATGGGGCACCACCCTGTTTATGGCGCTGCTGCTATTTATCTATCCGGCATTCGTAGAAAACTTCCCGCTCACCAAATACAAAACGGGAAACACCCCCCAGATTTATGAATTCTTCCAGCAGCAGCCAACGGACACGCTCATTGCTTCCGTTGACGAGGAAGTCAACAACCTGCCCGTGTTTTCGCAAACATCAATTCTCATCGGTCGAGAATTTGGCATTCCCTATCACTTGGGGTACTACAGCGAGTTCGAAAATCGTGCACTAGATCTAATTCGCGCCCAATACACGCCCGATTTAGACGAGTTGCAAGCGTTCATTCGCTCTTATAATGTTGATTTTTGGTTAGTCGATCGCGATGCCTTTAGCGCTGAATACGTCACCGACATTTGGATTCGGCAATATCAAACCGATTTGACAGAAACGCTCACCCAGTTGCGATCGGGCGAGGTGCCGATGCTTAAAAAGCTCATCAGGCCCTGTTCTGTGCTCACCGAAAATCGCCTAGTAGTCATCGACGCCACCTGTATTCTCGCTAAATAGGGGTCAATACTCTCGCTTAAAGCAGGATAGTTCTCCCACAGAATAGGACGCGTCTTGCATAACACGCGATGACTCTCACATCGAGTGAAATGCATCTCACATAGAACACAATTAATCTTGCTTCAAACGAGATGACTCTCACTCGAAACAAGAAATTCCTCACTTAAAACATAAAATTCCTCACTCAATACGAGAATTTCCTCACATGAAATGAGACAGTCCTCACATAAAATGAAAAACTTCTCACTCAAAGTCAGATACACCTCACTCCATCACGATAGGACGTTAAACGTGTGGTGAGCCCCCGCGCCGCGGGGGCTCACCACACAAACCTGAGTCCGATATGTGCCAAACTCTGCTTCTTCATGGTTGCAGAATCTATAACCGTAATTAAGAGAATTGGTATTAGATATACTGGCGTTGATTTTGCATCTCATTTGAGATTACCTGATTGAGACGAGACTGCAACGTTGCTTTTTCAGCCGCCTGTCGATATAGATTGTGATAAGTAATAGCTGCGTATCCCGCATCTGCAATATCTTGCAACGTGGCCTTAGCCTGCATCAGTGCCGCACCATAGTGAATCAATTCGCACGCTTCTGCCCCGATAATATGTACGCCTACGAGTTCTCCTGTATTGGGCAGTGCTACTAGTTCCAACCACCCCGATAATGTACAGTTGACTGCTCCACGAGCAATGTCTTGATAGGAGGCTCGCCCACACAGAGGTGTAATATCGGACTCGATCAATTCTTGCTTAGTTTTTCCGACCGTCGCAACTTCTGGAATAGTCCAAAGGCTTGTGGGGAAAAGCGTATCGCTTTCAGAGACTTTTATATCAACGACTGTCTTCCCAAACAACTGATCTGCAACCACTCGCCCCTGCCGTGCGCCTGTGCTTGCTAACCCCGGAGGCCCAATAATATCACCAATCGCATAAATAGACGTTGCTGTTGTTTGCAGGCTTTCATTGACTGCAAGATAGCCCCGCTTGCTCAACTCCACGCCCACTGCCTCACACTGTAAATCTGCACTAACGCCTTCCCTACCTTCTGCAAACAGTAACATGTCACAGTCAACTGTCTCTCCGGTCTTTAGTGTCACGGTAACGGGCAGTTCCGCTGCTGTGTCGACGCTGATAGACGCATACTGAGTTCCATTGATCAGGCGAACTCCTGCGCTACAAATGTCTTCTACCAACGCATCTGAGAGATCCGCATCTAGGAAGCTCAACAGGCGATCGCGACGGTTGATCAAGGTCACGTCTACTCCTAACCGAATCAAGATACTGGCATACTCACAGCCAATCACACCGCCCCCAATAATACAGATTTTGCGAGGGAGCTGGTCGATTTCGCCGATTGTGGTCGAGTCAATGACGTGCTGATCATCGAAGGGAATTGACTCAGGTCGGTTGGGGCAAGAGCCTGTGGCAATAATGATGTGCGTTGCCTCTAGTCTCAGAGATTCTTGAGCGTCTTTGCGAACCACCTCTACTTGATTAGAGCCGAGTAGTTGCCCTTTGCCAGATATGAGTGTCACGCCCGCTCGACCAAGGCGGGTTTTGATGTCATTACTTGCAATCAGTTTGATGAAGCGACGGTATTCAGCAAAGCGCTGGTTGAAAAGTGTTTGGATCATCTCATCCGGATCGCCTTTCCCTCTGGAACGAGACGTCCATTCCAGTACTTTCAAAGCAGATTCACGAAAGGCTTTGGAGGTCAGTCCTGTCGGGCCTCCAAAGAGATCGCGAACTTCGACTAGCGCTACTTTGGCACCCAGCCCTGCCGCTCGGATGGCGGCAGATTCTCCCGATGGCCCCGAGCCGAGCACCACTAAATCAAACCTATTGTCTACGGGCTTGGGCAATGGCTGATCTAACGAAAACGCGCAACTCCAGGATTGATTCATTGCGGCTAAAAACTCCCACTGATCGGCAGCAAATAGCTCCCGAAATCTGGGGTTTTCAAACACCGTCTGAGCGATGAGGGCATATCGATAGGGTGGGGGTTCTTCCGCGACTACTCGGACTCGCTCATTCAAAGCATTCTCAATGACAATGCGACCGGGCAAGAATTCTAGCCACTGGAGTCTGTCCGGGGTCAGCAGCCAGCGTCCTCCGGTGGACTCTATCAAGGTAGAAGCACCTGTCGCCGGACAGCTAATGCGGATTTTGCTACTCGCATCGGCGTTGACTTCAGAAATGAGGACATTGGATTGCCCCGGATCGATAAACACCTGTGCTTTGATATGGGGAGTGCGGGCGGGGCCACCGACACAGGCAAAGACGGGCTCGATGAACCGTAATCGTGCAGTCGGTTCAAAGGTCAGTTGAAGGTTTTCCTGAGGATTTGCTGAAAAACTGATATTGCAGTCTGGGCAATGAACCTCTCGCGGCAGGGCGCCTACATCCAATGTTTCTTCTTTGCCGCCGCGACAGGATGGACAAATGACAGACCAGTGGGGCGAAACTAGGTCTAACCGATTTGCCCGCAGGAATAGATTGATAACAGTCTCTGCTCCTAAATTCCATTGCTTCGACAGGGCGAGCGGTGCCATCTGTTTCAGTTCATGATCGAGAGCAGTGCGAATTTCGGTAATAAATGGATCGACGGTTTCGGTCGGTTCTCCGAGAGTGAGGAGGGCGTTGTAGGCTGCCTCAACTAGGTTTTCGTTGATGGTGGGCGTTGGTTTTTGATAGCCTGGCACCACCATTTTATGACCATTTTCGAAGTGCGATCGCAACGTTTGAAAAGCCTGGGGACACCGAGTTTCGATGAATTCTTTGACTTCAGGCAATACCTCTGATGAACGAGCCCAGCCACCTAACGTAATCACGAACTGCAGGGTATTATCTACCTCTTTACCATAGGTGAAGAGAAACACCATCTTTTTCAGAGGACCGCTATCGAATTCCCGTCTAACTGCGAACCATTTCTCTTCATCCCACTGATAGAGTTCTTCGTGATACGTGATGGAGTTTTCTTCAAGAGTGGTGAGAGTTCGCCTATATCCACCTGGACGATTCTCGTCATAGCTGACCGAAAGAGCAGGATTTCCTAAGGCATGATTTAAGAGATCGGTTTCGGCAAAGAAAGGCCAAGCCGTTTGTGGAGTAAGACCGGGCAAGGGAAACGAACTGGCGCTACTGGCATCGGCTGAAGCCATCTCCTGTCGGATAATTTCTTCGCCTGACTGAATAAGCATACTTAGGAAAACCGTTTTGGTAATTTTATGATTGAAAGATGCTGCAATCTTATACTCCCTTTCAAATCCTGCTGAATCAGAACATGATTTCTTAATATAATTTTTTTGCAAGAGCATTAAACGTGGCGAGTTTGAAGGGAGCGATCGCGCTGCAAAAGTGCGATCGCCCTGTAGTAGCGCATCCAGGCTAAAATATTGGGTAAAAGACAAAGAAGTATCTTGTTATAGCAATCCTAGATGGGTTATGAGCAGTGGAGCGGGCTGCGCCCGCCTCACGCTTAAACACAATTCACAAGCGATATAGGATCGCTATAGGAC
>DBGGTD010000604.1:0-2550 GCA_051162585.1 Elainellaceae cyanobacterium | reverse complement strand
CGTCTTCAAAATCGAAGCAATCCAACAAAAAGAAGAAGCGAAAAGGGTTTAGCTAACCTGACTTACGGGGTTTCCATCTTCTAATCTAAAGTAGCTAGCAGACTGCGAATTTTGCGCCGTTGTCGCCAGTCAAGATGTTTGGGAAAGCTTAGCTCAACGGCGATCGCATTTTTACTTATCCCCGCCATCGGATAAAAGCTATCCGTATTCACCTCAATCTTGTACGATTCGACATCCTGTACTTCTGCAACTAACCGTTTGAGGGTCGCTTCGCTGCCATCAGGGCTGATCAGCAGCCCGACCGGAGGCTTGGTGCGACGCAGCATCTCAAAATCAGGGAGTGAGAAATTTTCCAACTCTAATCGCGCCGAGCGAGAATTCATCTCGATGATCGTACCCGAATAGAAATTTCCGCCCCAATAAAGCTGTGCAACCGCTTGCACCTGCTTTCGAATCGTCACTGTTTGAGCCGGAAGCGGATCACGAAATGCGCGAGTTAAGCTACTCGCCAAAAATCGCAGCGAAAAGAAAGGTTTATCGACTTCAGTACGAGTTTGCGAATACCATTCTTCCACATCCGAGTAAAGGGCTAAGACCAGTGCGTCATACTGAGCCTGAGCAACATCGATAAAATTCACCGTGATATCGACTTCATTCTCTCCCATCGGCTGCACACGAATGATGCGGGCATCTATGAAGGCTCGTGCCCCGAAGTCTCCGATGAGTTCAAGCTCAATCACATCCGGCAAATTCGGCCAGCTCTCTAGCCGAATGCGAGCACCACTCTCACTGACATCGACCGTTTGTCCCTCCCAGGTGATGCCGTTTGCGCCATAGATAATCGTTGATAAATTGCGATTGAGGCGGTGAGCCTGCCGCAGTTGAGGCTGTTCGAGCGCTACCAGTAGAGCAGCCCCCAACAAAACAAGATTGAAAATACTCCAAAATGCGTTGATGATCACAGACTCAGTAGCTTCTGGGCGCAAAACTAGCCAAAACGGGACGGCAATCAACGAGAGCAATAATATTGAGACAGCAATTAATGTAACCCGTGCTGACTCAACATCAAAGCTGCGCTTGGTCACTGAAACGCCTTTGTCTGTCACGTTGAAAGAACCGAGATTGGGGTTGATCAGGGCCATCAAGGTGACAATGCCATCTTGAAACGCCATTGCGTATTCAAAAATTTCATTCCAGAAAGAGAATCGAACCGTCTTTTGGGTGATGTAGTTGGCATTCATAGCCAAGACAATATGAGGCAAGGCATAGGCTAGAGTCTCCACCCCCAATCCTCGAATTAGGTTAATGCCAAATAGTAGATACAACACCGGGGAGACGGCATACATAAGCCGAGGAAAGCCAAAGAAAAAGTGCGACGTTGCCGATAGGTAGCACAACCGCTGGGGCAACGAGAGCTTTAGCTTACGATTAAAGAGAGGATTCTCGATTCGCAAGATTTGCGCCATCCCTCTCGCCCAGCGCACCTGCTGCCCAACGTAGGACGAAAACTTCTCAGGAGCCAAGCCAGCAACCATGATCTTGTCGTAGTAGACTGATTCATAGCCCAACGAGTGGAGTCGTAGCGCCGTATGACAGTCTTCTGTCACCGTTTCGACAGCAATTCCTCCAATTTCGAGCACATAGTCTCGACGCACGACTGCTGCCGATCCACAGAAAAATGCGGCATTCCAAAAATCGTTGCCCTTTTGCACAACCTTGTAAAACAGTTCGTTATTGACCGGGACTCGTCCTTGAGTCAGCAGGTTACGCTCAAACGGATCTGGGTTATAGAACCAGTGCGGCGTCTGCACGAGTGCCGTTTTGGGTTGATAGAAAAAGCCAACCGTATGCTTTAAGAACTGCTTGGTGGGAATGTGGTCGCAGTCCAAAATCAACACCAAATCGCCACGGGTGCGGCGCATTGCCGTGTTAATATTGCCGGCTTTGGCGTGGTCGTTATTATCGCGAGTGAGCAAGATGCATCCCAATTCATGGCACATGGCCTGCAACTGGGCACGGCGCTCTGGATATTTGCGCCCATCATCGAGGACATAGACCCGTTTTTTGGCGTCGGGGTAGTCGATCGCTATGGCTGCTAGAGCCGTTTTGCGAACGATGTCTACATCCTCGTTGTAGGTCGGTATGTAAATATCAACGCTAAACCACTGATCTTGAGAGACATGAGAAAAATCAATGGGCTGGCGATCTCTAAGCTTAAGCGTTTGAAAGTAGGACAGTAAAAGGGTGACGATCGCATACAGCTCAGCCGCAAACAGCATGACGCTGAAGATACCGTTTGTCCAGGTTTCTAAATTAAGCGTGTAGTTGGTGCGGTAGTAGAGATAGCGCAGCGTCGTGACGATACTCAGCCACGCCAAAAACAGATGCAAATATTCGGTTGCTTTCTGATGGGTCTGCCACTGTTCGAGCCGAATCACGAGCCAACCAACCAAAACCAGCACCACGGCCACAACGGCTTGTTGCCAGACTTGAATTGGCGTAATGATTAGCGGCAATGAAAGACATAGCAGCGCCACCACGAGCCAAAAG
>DBGGTD010000603.1:0-5837 GCA_051162585.1 Elainellaceae cyanobacterium | reverse complement strand
CGCAAGGGTTCATGATGCTTGAGGTAGACCTTCATCGGTCACGGCAGGCAGCGGGCAAACATTTGGTATACATCGACTTTTTAGCAACCGCTCCTTGGAATCGCTATTCGATGCAAGATATCCCTGACTACAAGGGAGTTGGCAGTGCTATGCTCGACTATGCGATTTGGCGAAGCTTAGAATTAGGATATGGTGGACGAATCGGTCTGCACGCGTTACCCGACGCAGAAGGATTTTATTTGAAACGCAATCTGACTAATTTTGGAGTTGATTTAGACAAAGAATATTTAACCTATTTTGAATTAGACGATGCGTCTGATTGAGTGAGCAACGAGCGTAGACACAGAGGTTGATAAAATCGTATGCATTTCACATTGGATGAAGCGTGGCTGATGCGGTCAGTAGAGCTCGAAGATGCTGCCGGGTGTGACATTCAGGCAGGTCCCAATTTGGGCAGTGATGCTGGAGCCTATCTGGCTGCAGCCGAGAGCTACATCACGCCCGATAAGCTAATGGCAGTTTTGCAAGAAGAATTGGGTGGAATGCTGTCGCAAGATGATTTAGACTTTATCGCAACGACGACCCAACGAGCAGCCCGAGCGCGAGTATTCGAAAAGTATCATTCGGCTAAAATCGCCTAAGTTTACCGGATTACCACTACGTGATTACGATTTACAGCGACGATCACCGATATCAAAACGCTACCGCCGAACTCAATGACGGCAAAATGATGCCCCCCTTTGAAATGCCGCGCCGGGCGGAGATGGTGCTCTCGTCGGTGAAGACAATGCAGTTGGGTGAGATAATTGCGCCGAGGGAGTTTGAGCTAGAGCCGATTCATCGAATTCACGATCGCGGCTATGTTGAGTTTCTGCAAACTGCGTGGGAGCAGTGGCGCGTTGAGCACGGAGAGTATGATGCTCTTCCTCTCAATTGGGCAATTCGCACGATGCGGAGCGATCGCATCCCAGAGGCGCTCGATGGCAAGCTTGGCTACTATTCTTTTGACGCTGGGACTCCGATTACTCAAGGCACCTGGAAGGCTATTACCGCTTCAGCACAGGTCGCGCTAACGGGGCAGACGCTGGTTACCCACGGTGAGCGGAGCGCGTTTTCTCTCTGCCGCCCTCCCGGACATCATGCTGGCAAAGACTTCTACGGAGGTTATTGCTTCTTTAATAATGTGGCGATCGCCGCTCAGGCGTTTCGAGATGCTGGAGCCAATCGAGTTGCCATTTTAGATGTCGACTACCACCATGGCAACGGCACTCAAGCTATCTTCTATGACCGCTCCGATGTGATGTTTCTCTCAATTCACGCGCATCCAGCCCAAGACTACCCCTATTTTGTGGGGTACGACGATGAGACTGGAGCCGGAGATGGGGACGGATTTAATCACAATTATCCGCTGCGGTGGAACACAGATTGGCAGACTTACAGCGATGCGTTAGCCCACGCCATGAGTCGTATTCATGACTATGGGCCGGATGCGGTGCTGATTTCTCTAGGCGTTGATACCTTTGAAGGCGACCCGATTTCTCGGTTTTGCTTAAGCGGAGAAGACTATCCCCGTCTGGGAAGGGCGATCGCCCGCGCAAATCTGCCAACGCTGTTTGTGATGGAAGGCGGGTATGCGGTCGAAGAAATTGGCATTAATGCGGTTAACGTGCTGCTAGGGTTTGAGGGCGGCTGATTGTAAAAATTCCTTCTTTAGTCAGAATTTAACTCGCATCAAATGCCCTAGCCTTAATGAATCAAGACATGAATCACCCTGGCGAGAAATCAATACATGATCCAATCGTGGCTGGTCATTGGTGCAATCACGCTGCTGCTGGCGTTTTTGAGCAACAGCTTGGTTAATTCTAGAGGCACTCGATGGTTTAGACGACTGCGACGTCCTAACTGGTTAACCTTTGAAAAGGCAATTCCGATCATTTGGACAGTGATTTTTATCTGCGGTGCGGGATCGGCTGTCATTGTTTGGGAACGAGACCCTGGAAGCCCAATGACGTGGGTCTTGATGGGACTTTATTTGGTTCTTGAGCTTGTTACTGTATCGTACACTCCGCTGATGCTTTGGTTGCGTAGGCTACAAGTGGGTACTCTGATTGGAGGAATAGGTGCTATTCTAGGAGTCTTGCTTGCCATCCTGGTCTGGTCAGTCTCGCCTTGGGCGACCCTTTTGCTGATTCCGTATGTAATTTGGAGCCCAATTGGAACTTATACCACTTGGGAAATGAGCCGCTTGAATCCCCTTGACGCCTAAGAGCCCATCCGAAAACTCTCTAGAGTTTTTAGAATCCAAAATCCCTGACGGGCTTTTCGGATAGGCTCTTAGGCGATGTATTAGGTCTGGGTCAATTCACGTGGTCTTTAGGAGCGATACTTATGACGTTTGGTACCCATTTAGTTCAAAAAACAGTTCAAAAAATCAACCCAAAACCTACGGTCGCATTGGCGATCGCCACCGTAGGCAGCCTGATTACCGCCTGCGGTGAAAACAGAGCCGTTGAGTGCAATCGGCTCATTGAAGTTGCGAACCGGGCCGTTGACCAAGTTCAACAGGTCACCCAGGCAACAGGGCCTGAAGATACGAGTGCTCATCTGCAAGTTGCCGAAATTGTCGATCAGGCCGCAGGAGACTTGGAGACAATCCAACTGAGCGATCAGCAACTACAGCGCTACAAGCAGCAGTTCATCACGATGTATACCAGCACTAGTAAAGCCACGCGCGAGCTTGTTCAAGCAGTGGATGTGCAAAATAGCGTGCCAGTGCGCGAACAGGCTAATGCCGCAGAAGATGCTTATCGAGAGCTGCGCGATGCGACTAGTCAGGAAGGGGAACTCGTCAACAGTGTCAACACCTACTGCAGCGCTGACTCGCCATAAATGCGCTACATTTTGCCGCTATAAATGCAGAGCATTTTGCCCTCCCATACCAATTTTTCTCAAACACATTACAACTGTTGCACTGAGCGCATCGTAACTGCTCTCCTACAGGTTTTCGCTCAGCCATGATCAGCGATGATCGCCTAACCCTCTCCATCAGCTATGGATATTGTTCGTCAGCATCATTGGCCCAGCACTCAACATGAGGCGATCGCCCTTCAAAATGACCTCAAACAAGAGGTCATCCTTTCTGACCAGTTTGATGACGTTCAGCTAGTTGCGGGGGTGGATGTTGGCTTTGAAGATTCGGGCAGTACAACTCGTGCAGCCGTTGCGGTGCTTGGCTTTCCGGAGTTACAGCTTCAGGAGAAGGCGATCGCCCGTCGTCCTACAACATTTCCCTATATTCCAGGCTTGCTCTCATTTCGAGAAATCCCTGCGGTTCTTGATGCGCTTGAGCAGTTAATCCGGGTTCCAGATTTGCTGCTGTGTGACGGACAAGGGATTGCTCATCCGAGACGATTTGGCATTGCGTGTCATATTGGTTTACTGACCGGTCTTCCTGCTATCGGCGTTGCCAAATCACGACTGGTTGGATTTCACGATGAGATTCCCAATGAAAAGGGAGCATGGCAACCCCTGCGGCATCGTGGCGAGACGATCGGTGCCGTGTTACGCAGTCGCACTGGCACCAAACCCCTTTATATTTCACCGGGGCATCGCATTAGCCTACCCACCGCAATCGACTACGTTATGCGTTGCACTCCAAAATACAGGCTGCCCGAAACCACGCGGCAGGCTCATAAACTTGCATCCGGATAGCAGTGGCGCGTTTACCCTGCCGGAGCGCTTCGCAGATAATTGTTAGAGCTTAAAATTTTGTGAGTCAATGCATCTAGTCCCCGCATTCCCGACCCGAATGACTGAAACAACGCAATAACGGGTATTTATTTTCGGCCTTCGGCCTTTTGCTATATTCCGACAACAGAATCCAATGTAATTGTTGGGTAGAGGTATTTCGAGTCAATCCCCCTTAGAATAATCGTTTACTCTCTACACCTGTGGCGAATATTTGAGGTCAATTGATTGTTTCTATTCCCGACAAATCAATTCCAATACATTTAGCAAAATCACACAATTTAGACAGTTGAAATGAGCGAAATACAGACCGTACAAGCTGTTAATGAATCGTTTTATCGGGCGTTCGAGAAGAAAGATCTTCATGCAATGGGGACGGTTTGGTCACAGGGGATTGGTAGCCTGTGCATCCATCCGGGACGCAATGCTCTGCGGGGATGGCAAGATATTTGTGCATCATGGGAACAAATCTTCAAAAATACTCAATATCTCGAAATCGAAACGGTTGTCATTTCAACCGAGATTGTCGGCAATCTTGCCTATATCGTTCTCATCGAAAATTTACTTCAGATTATTCGAGGTCGCAGGCTAGAGTCTCAAACCATTGCCACCAATATTTTCGAGCGAATGGGAGGAAAATGGCATCTCGTCCATCATCACGGTAGTCCCTTAATGAGCTAGACAGAATGTGTCAGGAGCAATGCGGTGAAACTCGGTGATTGGTTAGGGATTCTCTGTCTGTTGATGGCGCTGTTTGTCCTGTGGCAGATTCGCCAAATGCTGTTGCTAATTTTTACAGCAGTGGTGTTGGCGACGGCTCTCAACAGTTTGGCACGGCAAATTCAGCGATTGAGAATTGGACGAAGTTTAGCCGTGGTGGTGACGTTGATTCTTGTGATTTTCGTTGCGGTTTTATTTACGGCATTGATTGTGCCAAGTTTTATTGAGCAGTTCCGACGTTTGCTCCAGCTTCTTCCAATTGGAATTCAAGAAATTGTGAACCGAGTCGAGCAGATCATTGAGAATCCGCCTGCTTGGTTTCCCGAATTAACGCTTGAAGTGCCCGATCTATCAACTCTGCCTCAACAACTCCAGCCGCTCATTCGCAATCTACTGCAAAACTTCTTTGCCTTCTTCTCAAACTCTCTGACGGTTCTGCTGAAGATTTTGCTAGTCGTTGCCTTAACACTCATGCTGCTCGCTAATCCTAAAACCTATCGAGACGCCATGATCAGGCTTTTTCCGTCATTTTATCGGCGGCGGGCTGATGTCATTTTGACAGAATGCGAAGTTGCGCTAGGTAACTGGTTAGGTGGGATTCTGATCAATTCTATTTTCGTGGCGTTGATGAGCGGCATCGGGCTGTGGATTATGCAAATTGATTTATTGCTAGTTCACGCATTACTTGCAGGGCTGCTAAATTTCATCCCGAACATTGGCCCAGCTTTAAGTGTGGTCTTTCCTCTATCTGTTGCCTTGCTTGGGCCGATTTGGAAGGCGATTCCGATTGTGATTCTCTATGTTGTGATTCAAAATTTGGAGAGCTACTGGGTAAGCCCGATGGTGATGGCTCGTCAGGTATCTCTCTTGCCCGCCATCACGCTCAGTGCTCAAGTTTTTTTTGCCAGTTTCTTTGGTTTTCTTGGATTAGTGCTCGCCTTACCGCTCACGGTCGTTGCTAAAGTTTGGGTTGAGGAAGCTCTGATTAGAGATGTGCTGGATCGGTGGGAGGATGCCGATTTTCATAAAGTAAAACCGCGTGAGCCTCTGATCGATCAGACCGACTAATGCCGACTTGTGCGATCGCCCGCTTGTTTATCGAACGGGAGTGATGCTCTCAAATACTATACGGCTTCTAACCAATCAAATACTTGGTCAAGCTGCTCAATTGTAATTAACCCGTATTGCCACAGCACGACGGGTAACAAATTGGAGTGCGTATCGGTACGCCGAAGGGCCATGGCGATCGCCTCAGAGGGAATCGCCAACTCATCTTGCAGAAAATTAATCAATCGAGTCTGATAGGGCGAAGACATTATTGAACACCTTAGTAATAATGAAAAATTAACAAAATATATTAAGTTATGCAA
>DBGGTD010000602.1:0-3124 GCA_051162585.1 Elainellaceae cyanobacterium | reverse complement strand
GACGATATCTTTGTACCTGAAAAAGCAGCCACCATTGCCGCGATGTTTGAAAAACACCCCGATATTGGATGGTGCTTTCATCGACTGCGGTTTGTAGACTCAACCCTGCAAAATCTGGTGAGACTCAGCCATGAAAGCGGAACGCGCGCCTGCGATTTTAGAAAAGATATCCAACGTGGACGATTTAATTTTACGGCTCCCGCCACGACTGGCTTGTGCTTTGGGCGATCGCTCCTTGAGCAAATTTTGCCCATGCCCGAAGAGATTCGGATTACTAGCGATAACTATCTAAAACTGCTAGCCGTTGCGCTTAGCAAAGGCTTCTATCTAGACGAGCAGCTAGCCGTGTTGCGAATTCACGGCAATAATGCCTATTCGCTTCGTAATGACAAAAAAGCGCTAAGAGCCTATACGCGAGTGTTGACGGCATACTGGGCACGCAAAAAATGCTCGAATTTGAATAAATCTGCTAATACGTTATTTGCAATCGGGTTGGGGCAGCTTTGGAAAGCGCACGATTCTCACTATAAAAACGATCAAACCATTCATCACTATTTGGCATCAGTTGCGTTATACGAGAAACCAGAAATTATGGTGCGGGCGTTTTACCACTACTTGAAGCCATCAACTCACTAATCAGGCCATGCATCTGCTGGATAGTTGACGACTGTTTACCGCTCACAAATCCATGCAGATTCAACACTTCAAAGATTCACTTCCTCAACCGATTCGGGCGATTTTACGTCAAATTCGGACGACTGCCTTTTTTATTAGCTATGACGTGCAAGCGACTCGCGCAACCGTCAATCCTCATCCTATTTTTATTTTAGGGAATCAAAAATCTGGCACATCTGCGATCGCCGCTTTACTAGGTGATTTAACGGGTTTATCGGTTGCTGTTGATCTCAGCAAAGAGGTTAAAAAGCCGACCTATCATCGCGTGTGTCAAGGGCAGTTGCCCTTCTCTAAATTTGTCCAGACTCACAAGCTTGAGTTTTCAAAGCAAATTATTAAAGAACCCAATCTCACGCTCCTCTATCCACACCTGAGACAGCATTTTCCATCGGCTCAGTTTGTCTTTGTCTTGCGAGATCCGCGAGATAACATTCGCAGCATTCTGAATCGCCTGAATCTACCCGGTCATCGTTCTCAACTGACGCCTGCTGATCAGCAGACAATTTCTCTGGCGTGGCAGCTCATTCTCAACACTAACTGGTTGGGGCAGGGAGGCAGTAGCTACATCGAGCGATTGGCGATTCGCTGGAATCTGATGGCAGATGTTTATCTCAATCATCCTGAGCAGATGCGGCTGATTCGCTATGAAGACTTTCGGGCCAATAAAATTGAAACTCTCATGGCGTTAGCGCAGGCAACGGGCCTACAACCGTGCCATGACATTCGCGATCGCCTCGATGTTCAGTTTCAGCCTAAAGGCAATCGCACCGTTGACTGGCACGATTTTTTTGGCGATCGCAATCTTGCCAAAATTGAACAACTTTGCGGGTCGCGCATGAAAGCGCTGAATTATTCCTCTAGTGACGTGGCAACCGTATCGGAGGAGGGAGCTTGTTGAAAATTAGCTCAGATGAATTCAAATCTAAACTTGAATATGCCTTTGCCTTCATTGCGCTGCAATACTCAACCGGTGCGTTCTTTGTCACCCTCAACCGGGCAGGAATCATCAGCTACGGTATTTTGCAAGCCCTATGGCTGCTCATCTATGTCGTCAGTTTTGGGCTGATTTTGCGACGCTGGAAACGCGGCTTGTGGTTTGCGAGTCGAGACAAGTTGCTACTGTTGCTGATTGGCATTGCATGTGCATCGGTATTTTGGTCAACAGCTCCCGGCACGACAATGTATCGGCTGATCGCTCTGCTGGGCACGGTCTTATTTGGCATGTATTTGCCGACTCGATTTAGTGCCAGAGAGTTATTTAAGCTGCTGGTGTGGGTGATGAGCGTCGGCGCGGTGATGAGTGTTGTGTTTGCGATCGCCCTGCCTGCCTACGGCGTTACTTCGGGTGGATCGTGGCAAGGCGTATACCAACACAAAAACCTCATGGGGCGCATGATGGCGCTTAATGTTCCGTTTTTGATGCTCGTGCAGCCCCGCAAATCATCTCATCAGCTGATTGTCTGGGGCATGATTGGCATATCGGCGCTGCTGGTGGTGCTGTCTCGATCGGCGGGTGCGCTGGTGTACTGTGTTGCGCTCGTTGGGTTGCTCTATTTCTATCGGCCTCTCCGATGGAGGGATCGGCTGGCAATTCCAGTCTTTTTGATGCTGATTGCCCTCAGCGGACTCGTTAGTATGTGGCTCATTGCCAATTTAGAAAATATTGTCGTTAATCAGCTCGGTAAAGATCTCACGCTAACCGGGCGAACCGATATTTGGGATGCGGCGATTCACATGATTCGGCAGCGTCCCTGGCTAGGGTATGGCTATGGCGCGTTTTGGCTAGGCGAATATGGCCCGTCAGAATACATCATTCGGGCGACGGGCTGGGATGAAATTCCTCACTCCCATAACGGATTTATCGATTTGTGTCTCAATGTCGGACTGCTCGGGGTCATTGCATTTATGAGTGGCATTCTCCTCAACATCGTGAGCGCAATCAAACGATTGCGGTTTACGCGCGACCCCATGATGTTGTGGGTGCTGGTGTCGCTGAGCTTTTTCTTTCTCTCGAACCTCAGCGAAAGCGAAATTTTGAAACACAACAGCTTTTTCTGGGTGCTATACATGGCGACTGTACTAGCACGCCCGGTCGAACTGAGTCAGCGGTTGGTCAAACCGGCTCAAACCGATGCATTTCCACCGTTATTGCCCGTGTCTGAAACCGAGCCTCTCGTTCCACGCTCGAATCGTTGATGGTTTGCATCGACCCGGGGCATTTACCACCCTTAAACACGCTCGACTCCCGTTATTAGCCCATGACGCGTTGACGTTAGGGCGTTGACGTGACCTTCGACCTAATCTATGCACCGCCTTTCAGGTGGATTTGACATGTCTGATCCCATTGCGCTCATTTACTGTGACGAACTGCTGGCGTATTCAGCGACATTTGTGCGATCGCAAGCCGAAGCCTTGCATCAGTTTACTCCGGTTTATGTGGGCTGCCGCA
>DBGGTD010000601.1:0-4778 GCA_051162585.1 Elainellaceae cyanobacterium | reverse complement strand
ATCACCAGCACTGGTGCATAAGTGAACGGTTACCGATCCTTTATCTGTAAATTTAATGGCATTGCCGATAATGTTGGTCAACACTCGCCGCAGCTCGAGGCGATCGCCCAGTACTTTTTGTTGATTAACGCTGCTAGATTCATCGAACGAAGTTAGCTCGGCGGTAAAAGCAAGCCCCTTTTGATTTGCAAGCGGCTCTAGCTCATTGACCACCTCTTGAACAAGCTTACGAAAATCGAATCGAGAGAAGGTTAACGACTTGCATCCCGCTTCATATCGAAACACTTCCAGAAGGTTGTTTACCATATCTAGAAGATTTTGATTGCTTCGTAACATGGTTTCTGTTACTTCAACAACCCCCTCCGGAATCTCGCCAAACGCCTCTTGATTAATTAGAGTTAGCATTCGGTCTGCTGCAACTAGCGGGGTGCGAAGATCGTGGGTTAAACGAGAGACAAAATCTTCGCGCTGCCGGGCGATCTGATCTCGCTCGTCAATGGTGTGTTTGAGTCGAAGCAGCGATCGCACTCGTGCCAACAGCTCATCGACTTCCACAATGGGCTTACGAATAAAATCATCGGCTCCAGCATCTAATCCTTCGACAACACAAGATTGCTCATGAGCCGTAACCAATAGAACTGGAATATACGACCACTCAGGGTGCTGACGAATACGGCGAGTCACCTCGTAGCCATCTATCCCAGGCATCATCACATCAAGCAATACCAGATCGGGAGGAAACTGAGCAATCTCTGAAAGCGCTAGCTGACCATTTTCAACACAGACGACTTCATATCCCTCTTCTGCCAAAATGTTTTCGAGTAAAAACAGGCTGTCCGGCGAGTCATCAACGGCCAGAATCCGGTTTGCTTTAAGTGAATTTTCGTGACTCAGAAACTGATTAAATTCAAGGGCAGAATTGCAAAGCATATTTTTTATAATGGACTTCGCATCACATTTATTTGTTTTATCTTTATCCTTGCATTCTCAGCCACAAAATAACCTACCTCCCAAGATGGACTTTATTCCTTATCATTAGCTTTGCAATATTAAGCGCCTTGGTAGCTAGAGTCTGATGATCGATTTAAATCTTTTCGGATGACGTTACGTGGAATTTCGACTCGAAAAATCGTACCAGCTCCGACCTGACTCGACACCGTAATTTCACCCTGCATCATTTGAACCAGAGAGTCTGTAATTGCTAAGCCTAATCCGGTTCCTTCGTGTTTACGCGTGTTAGTTTGGTCAACTTGTCGAAAGGGTTCAAAGATTGATTTAATTTCTGATGGTCTAATACCAATTCCAGTATCTTGAACGGCGATCGCCAATCGATTTGGCCCAATTTCTGACACATCTACTTGAACATAGCCGTTGTCTGTAAATTTAATTGCGTTCGAAATTAAATTTACCAAAACTTGACGAACTCGCATTGGATCATTCACCAAGAAAGCATTTTCCAGATTCATATTGAGCCGCAACTTTAAATGTTTTTGGTGAGCCAACGAACGAAGCTCATCAATGGTTGCAGTGACAACGTCAGCTACATTACAGCGTTGGGGCTTGAGTTCTAAATGACCTGCCTCAATTTTGGAGAAATCTAGCACCTCATCTACCAGCATCAACAGCCGCTTTCCATTATTCAGAATGCGCTCCACCATATTAGAAATTTGAGGCGGCAGTGGGCTTTTGCGCTGACGCAAAAGGAGCTGAGAAAATCCGATGATTGCGTGCATAGGAGTCCGCAGCTCGTGAGACATCGTCGCTAAAAACTGAGACTTCAGCCGCGATGCCTCGATTAATTGCAGATTTTGTCGCTGAATACGCTGTCGTTGCTGCTCAAGCTTGTGATTTTGACGAGTCAGCAATTTATTCTGAAATTCCAGCTGTTCTTCCACGCGTCTACGGGCAGCAATTTCGCGCTCTAGCTTCTGGTGTGACTTTTCTAATGCAAGCGTTCGCTCGTAAACTCTAGCTTCAAGGTCTACATTGAGCGCTTGAATTTCAGCTTCTACCTGCTTTCGCCGAGTAATATCGTGCATCGCAACGACTGCCCCCAGGCACTCACCCTCGGGGCCAATAATCACATCTCCACTCGCTAAAACGGTTCGCAAATCGCCGTCTTGAGACTGAATAACCATCTCCGTATCGTGTACGTGCTCCCCCCTGAGCGCTCGAAATAAAGGGATGTGCTCAGTTGGCATGATGGTTTTACCGTCGGGTAGATAGAGGCCATACTGCTGTGCCCATTCTTCGGGCGGTATCGGCTCTTCTGGAATGCCATGAAATTCTCTGGCCGTCGGGTTAAACATCATAATGATGCCGTCTGCATCACAGGCAACGATGCCGTCTGACAAGTTGACTAAAACTGCTCTCAAAAACTCTTGTTCAGCTCTAAGCTTCATTTCGGCTTGTTTACGGCCCCCGATACTCGTCAATGTGCCGATCCATTCGCTGACCTGTCCCTGAGCACCTAAAATCGGATTGACCCGGATTGCGAACCAACGGTAGTGTCCATTTGAATGCTGGAGACGCAGTTCGGCTTCATAGCTTTGCTGGCAGTTGAGTGCCTGATTCCAGCTATCTAAAAAAACACCCTGATCGTTAGGATGAATTGCCTTAATAAAACCAAACCCGAGAGACTCAGAAACCGGCAATCCGGTCTGTTCGACCCATTCTTGGTTAATATAAGTTAGTGCTCCATCACTGCTCGCTGTCCAGGCAATGTGGGGAATAGACTCAAGAAGACATCTGTGATGGTGCCCATTTGTATCTAAGTCAGACTCGCAATGAGGGGTATAAAAAAAATTGGAGGATGGGGCTTTATTCTCTTCAGCAGGATAAGAGTGGCTCATTTTAAAGAAAGCTCGGAATTATGGCGAATGCTAGCTATAACCTATTCTTGAATGTATAGCTTAATTTCTAAACTCCTGAATGATTTAAGTAAGGTGTTGTGTTTACTTGATTGACTCAATACTTGAGTTAATCGGATGATGCGATCTAAAGGATGAGGTTAAGGTTGCCCTTTTAAAAGTACAGAGGTTGTACCAATTCTTACGACTATCGATAGACAGAATTTGGTAGAAGATCTTCCATAATTCAATCAAGATGTCGCAACCGTCTGATACAAAGAAACTGTAAAGATTCAGTGCCACACATGAACGAAATCCGGGTTGTTTTAATTGAAGACCACGATTTGACTCGAATCGGTTTAAGGACTGCTCTCCAGCAGCATGATGGCATTCAGGTGGTTGGTGAAGCCCCTGATGGCCAACAGGGAATCGACGTGGTGAAATCTGTTCATCCTGACATTGCCATTGTAGATATTGGTTTGCCAGGAATCGATGGCATCGAAGTGACGAACCAAATTAAGCACTCTACAGCAGACTCAGATGACGACTCGGAAGGGTTTGTACGGGTTCTCATTCTGACGATGCAAGACAATCAGGATGCCGTCTTGGCGGCATTTGCAGCAGGTGCTGATTCCTACAGCGTGAAAGATGCAAGCGTGGAAAAGCTGACTGAGGCCATTCGATCGACCTATGAAGGAAATGCGTGGATTGATCCCGCGATCGCCCGGATTGTGTTGCAACAGGCTCAGAAAAATCAGGCAGCAGTTCGTACCGCATCAGAAGGTGCAAGCTCTGATACGTCAGATTATGAGCAGATCCTAGAATCAGATCCCCTGACCGATCGAGAGCTTGAAGTATTAGAACTCATCGTTGATGGATATAGCAATGCGGCGATCGCTGAAGAACTCTACATCACAGTAGGTACAGTCAAGACCCATGTGCGTAATATCTTGAGCAAACTGTGTGCCTCTGATCGCACTCAAGCTGCTGTCAGAGCACTCCGTTCTGGCCTAGTTAGCCTATAAGTGGCTACACACGAATTAGCTCACACGAATCATTCAGTCGGTATAGGCAGGTGTTGAGCAGCCGCAGTTTGAGCATCTTGATTGACTGACAAAAGTTTTGGAGGCCGGCGGTTGTTTCTCCTAAGGGAGACACTACGCGAACGCGAAGCGTCCCGCAGGGTTAACCGCGCCTAGTCTTTACAAAATCGGCCTACGCCGTCCCCAACCCGCGAGAGGGTTTTGCCTGTATAGCGGCAGTTAAAACTGCCGCTGCAAAAAGTTTTGTCAGTCCTAGGTATAGGTCTCAACATCCGCTTGAGTCCGGTTGATATATAAAATGCCTTACGGGCGTGCAATAACTAGGGCGTTCCTAGTGAGCAGCATGAGACATCTCTGCCGATGCGCTGTGCTTGTCTTTGAGGCGTTCTCCTGTTTGCAGATTAAACCAGTGAAGTCGCTCCGGAGGAAGCGCTAGATTTACCTCATCCTCCCAGGTTTGATCAGCAGGCAGCAGTGACCGAATCGTTGTATTCTCAGTGCCCTTAATGCGAATGCTGAGCAGGTAGCTCATCCCGAGGTTTTCAACTAGGAATACATGCCCTTTAATAGTGTGCACATCTTGAGGAGTTGCCAGTCGCACATGATCGGGGCGAATCCCCATGACGACTTCTGGCGGCGGCACAAAGCTGTCTGGTAACGGAACCTTAAACTCGCCGAGCAACGCGTGAGACTCCTGACATTTTAGTTCTAAAAGATTCATTTGAGGGCTACCGATAAACCCAGCAACAAATCGATTAGCCGGTCGGTTATAGATCTGATCGGGAGTATCAAGCTGCTGCACAATCCCCTCATAGAGAACAGCGACCTTTGTAGACAGGGTCATGGCCTCAGTTTGGTCGTGAGTCACATACACCACTGGAGCCTT
>DBGGTD010000600.1:0-7531 GCA_051162585.1 Elainellaceae cyanobacterium | reverse complement strand
TTCGCAAAATTTCAGCTTCGGCACGCTTTCGATCGGTAATATCTCGTTGGATTGCCATCCAGTGAGTGTAATATCCGCTGGTGTCTGCAATGGGTACGATATTCATATCGACCCAGAACTCTGTGCCGTCTTTGCGATAATTGACTAATTCCACTTGCACAGGCTGCCAGCGTTGAAGTGCAACGCGAATTCGATCAAGCTGATGGCGATCGCTCCGTTGCCCTTGAAGAATTCGGGGAGTCTTGCCAATCACCTCCCCGGGGTGATACCCGGTATTGCGGCTAAATGCAGGATTCACATAGACAATCCGAGGACCCGGCAGGGTAACGGGTTCGGTTTCGGTGATGATAATGGCATCATTCGCATGAACGATGACAGATTCGAGTAGACGCAGGCGTTCTTCCGCATGTCGGGCTTCAGTCGTATCTGTGATCACCCCATCCCAAATGATGTCACCGTTCGGCTGTTTCTGAGGACGGGCAGCAGCACGCATCCACTTAATTGCGCCTGACGGATGAATAAAGCGTCCTTCCCATTGCCACGGTTCTAGAGTTTGGGCAGAGATTTGCATGGATTGATCGAGACCGGGGCGATCGCCTGGGTGTATGGTATCCATCAGCAATGACGGATTACGCTCAGCCTTGATTGGCTCGATTCCATAAATTTCTCGACATCCTGAGCTGAGGAACGGAAACTCAATTGATCCATCAGGGTGCAGTAGAAATTGATAAATCATTCCAGGGACATTTGCCACAAGGTTTTGAAAGCGAGTCTGGCTTTTGAGGAGAGCTGCTTCTGTGCGTTTTCGTTCGGCAAGTTCTGCCTGTGCTTGTTCATACAACTCAGACTGCTGCACAGCGATCGCCAGTTTACTCGCGAGCTGTTGAAGCAAATCAACTTCAATTTGTTGCCAATTGCGAGGCTCAACACATTGGTGGGCAATCAGCAAGCCCCAAAGGGTGTCGCCGCGAACAATGGGGACTACTAGATTAGCTCTGACGCGAAGCTGCTCAAGCTGTTCTAAATAGCAGGGCACTAAGTTGGCAGCATAAACATCTTCAATACTATGGATACGCCCAAAGCGATAGGCGTTTGCATACTTGTTGCGGAAACAGGTATCTTCAATCGTGGTGCCGAGGATGGACAAGCCTGGATCAATGACAGATTCGGTCACCATGCTGCCACTTAGATCGGGGTTGAAGCGATAAATAACGACTCGATCGGTTTGCAAAAATCGACGGACTTCATCCACGGTGGTTTGTAAGATGTCGTGGAAATCGAGAGACTGACGAATTCTCTGAATGCTATCAACAATGAGTTTTTCGCGTTCAACCTGGATTTGTACTAGCTTTTCTGCATGCTTGCGTTCGGTGATTTCGGTGCTCGTGCCAATGATGCGATATACCCTGGCATCTTGATTCTGTAACGGAGTCAGATTCGTGATCCACCAGGTTTCGTGTCCTTTGAAGGGGAGACATTCTTCATAGGTGATGCGGGTTTGTGCAACGACACACTCGCGATAATGGTGCTCAATGACTGTCGCCTCATCAATAGGCAAGAGGTCTTGAGGTGTCTTACCCCGAATGTCAGACGATGACAGCCCGGTTAAACGTTCATAAGCAGAGTTGAGTCCCACATAGCGAAATTCGCCACTTTCAAGTGCATCAACTACAAAAATTCCTTCTTGAACGCCATTAAAAATACTGTAGAAAAATTCCTCATTTTCATGCAATTTCAACTCATCGCTAGCACATTCCATATAGACTAATCCCTGGTTTATGGAGATATAGAAGGGGCAGATCAATTTTGATAGGGCGTATCAAAGGCAATTTAGAGGCAATCCAAAGGCAATTCAAACGGGGGATGCCAAAGTTTGTATTCAGTATTCCCAGAGACTATCTACATGGGATGCATAGCTCATTAAAAAAGGGGGGCGATCGCCCCCCTTTGATGCAAACCCAATTCCTTTAACGCGACTTGATTATCCCATCAAAATGACGTTGTCAATAACATGAATCACGCCATTATCAGCTTCGATATCTGCCGCAACGACTGTAGCATTCTTGACTTCAAAGCCGTCAGCAACTCTGACAGAGATTTCACAGCCTTCTAATGAGGTCACTGAGTCAACCTGTGCTAGATCGGCTTGGGTGAGTCTACCAGCAACGACATGATATTTAAGAATGCGAGCAAGCTGGGGTGGGTTTTGCACCAATGTCTGAATGGTGCCAGGCGGTAACTTGGCAAACGCATCATCATTGGGAGCGAATACAGTAAAGGGGCCTGGGCTTTTCAGCGCCTCAACCAAATCTGCCGTTTTTACGGCGGTCACTAGCGTTTCAAACGACCCTGCGCCTACTGCGATGTCAACGATGTCAGCCATAAGGGATTAGGGGGTTAACAGTAATAATTAGTGAACGAACTTAGCGATAGTCTTGACTCTGGATGGCACTCAGTCTGGCTTCAGGGCGCAAGAAGCGATCCATTTGGGCTTCAAAGAATTTGCGATTTGCCATTAGATGCTCTGGGTTTGGATCATCTAAGGGATACAGCAATGCGGCTCGGAGCGCCTGAAGGACTGCCGATGTGACATTGTACATCGATCGTTGAAACGTAATCCCCAACTGAATGAGCGTATCGTCTTCACCGCGACAGTGCTTTTTGTAGTAATCCACAAGATAGGGGGGCAAAAAATGTAGCATATCTTGCATGAGCAGCGTCGGAGGAATGCCAGCAGTCCCGACTGGAAAGACATCGGCGTAGAGAATGCCATAGTGAAAGTCAGGTTGATTGTCGGGAACTTGTTTTGCTTGAGCGTCGTATGACTTGGTGCCCCGGAAGGGAGTCGTGCGATAAAACACGGCTTCTACATAGGGTAAGGCTGCTTCATAGAGCCAAGTAAACCCCTTAGATTTCGGAATGATTTCGTAGCATTCTCCATCAATGTAGACATGATGGTAGATGGGGCGTCCGGCAACGGCAAAAATTCCGTTCACTAAAAAATCCATGGCATCGGGTACGCTCTTGAAGCCTCCCTCATCGTAAATGTCTGACATCTCGAAAAAGACGGGAGCCATGACTTCCCAAAACAAACCCAGATTGGAGTAGTAAGACAGTTCCCGAACTTTTTCATAAAACATCTCGGGAAACATCTTGTAAAGTGCCAACATTACCGGATTGTTCTTAAAGTAGGCACGAATGGCGCGATCGGCATTTTGCTTATATTCGTCAGTGTCTAAATAGGGATCAAACTGATTAACGGGCACATACATGTTGCGATGCCAGAGCATTACCCGCATACATTCTTCCGCAAACTCCATATTGATGCGATCGTGCCACCAGTGATGTAGGAGTTTGGGTAGTTTTTTCTTGACTTCCCCTTTTTCCATAAACTCTAAAAGTTCAGGATGTGCGGTTGCGTCTCCGCGCCAGATTCGCAAATCGGCATCATCCCCTGCGTAATGGTTAGGGAGATCGAGATAGTCCTGCGGAATAAAGTATTTGAAGAAGGGGAAGGGTTCTAGGAAGACTTGTTCTGCGATGTAAAGCAGATCACGCCAGTAGAAGTCCATCGGGACGGCGTAAGCTTTATAGATGCCGATGATTTGCATAAGGTTTTCAGGCGTATCGGGTAACATAGAGCCGCCTGCCTCTAGCCGATGGATGATATCGGCATACATGTGCCTAGAGGGTGGAATTTTACGGGTTTGGGTTTGGTCAGAAGGAATTGTTGCAGTCATATGCGTAGTAGTTGGTCAGGTTTGCAGGCAATGCTGTTTAGTAGATGGGTCTTAAAAGCGGCGATCGCTTCTATAGGTTGGAAATCGCTCCTGACAGTGTTTGGTCTTTACGATTTCAAATGAGATGGATCTGTCTCAGTCGTCGTTTGCACCACGTGCTGCTGAGCGGGTGGAGACATAGCAGCCACGAGCGCATAACTGGTTGATTCGCTCCACCGTACAAGCCACATCGGTTGGATGCCGAGCAAGAAAATCACCCATGCCAGCACGAGGGCTGGAGTGCGTTCACTCCACTCCACCTTTGGAAAGTAGGCGATCGCATTGTCCAATTTTCCGAAGCACGTGCGATTGAGCAGAATGACAAAATAGACAGCGGTTAAGCCAGTGCCCACAACGCACAGCAATGTCTGAATCGGAAACACCGCATAGCTGCCTTGGAAAATTAAAAACTCGGCAACAAATCCAACCAATCCAGGAATGCCTGCGCTTGCCATGCCTCCCAAGATCAGCAGAGCGCTAGTGGTTGGCAACCCTCGCACCGGATTTAACAGCCCGTTAAGCACATCGAGTTCACGAGTTCCAACTTTGCGCTCCACCACGCCAACTAAGTGAAATAAGATGGCGAGAATCACACCGTGCGCGAACATTTGCGAAATTGCTCCGACCATGCTAAGGGCCGTCATCGACGCTCCGGCAAGCAAAATGTAGCCCATATGTCCGATAGAGCTGTAGGCCACCATGCGTTTGATATCTTTTTGGGCGATCGCAGCCATTGCGCCATACAACACACTCACGGCTGCCCACGTTGCCAACCAGGGGGCAAGTGTTGACCACGCATCGGGAAACAAGCCCATTCCAAACCTGAAAATTCCGTAGGCGCCAAGCTTTGCCAACACTCCACCCAACAGAATCGCGACCGGAGATGAAGCAGCCACATAGGTATCCGGCAACCACGTATGAAATGGAACCAGCGGAATTTTGATGCCAAACCCGACGAGTAGCCCACCCAAAAGGAGAAACTGCAAACCAATGGGCAGAGTTTGCCCCATCATCATCTCGTACGCAAAGCTGGATGCACCTGTCAGCCAGACTAGCCCTAAAAAACTAGCCAGAATCAATGCTCCAGAAACAGCCGTATAAAGTAGAAACTTAACGGCTGCATAGTCTTTTTTCTCGCCCCCCCAAATTGAAATGAGCAAATAAAACGGAACCAGTTCTAACTCATAAAATAGGAAGAACAGGAGCATATTTTGGGCAAGAAATGCTCCAGCAACGCCACCACTGACGAACAGAATGAGGGCATAAAACAGTCGAGGGCGTTCGACCTCATATCGACTGCTAAAGATGGCAATCCATGTGAGAAAACTGCTGAGCACTAGGAGTACAATCGCGAGTCCATCAACCCCAAGCCGATAGTCTAATCCCAGAGAGTCTATCCAGGGCAAATATTCCTGCATTTGCATGGCGGGATTGCTGAGGTCAAAGCGGCTGGTCAACCAGAGAGCCCAGAGCAGAATGCTTCCGGAAAACGATAGGGCTGTCAAGCGTACGGTTTTGACAGGAACGGATTGGGGCAATAGGCTGACGACGATTGCCCCAATGATTGGAACCCAAATGAGAACACTGAGCATAAGAAAATTTCATTCCTGAACAACACACGAAACGAGAGATTTGGGAGTAAATCATGGGTGAATCATCCCCCAATGAACGGGCTATATCCCAATGATTAACGAGAGGTTAGACAATAATGACCAGGTCATCAGAATGGCAATGACAGCTAGTCCGATGGCGATCGTGAGTACATAAAACTGTGTTTTTCCGGTGTTGCCGTACTTCAAGGTTTCGCCACCAAAGATGGATGCAATGCCAACAAAGTTGACGAGTCCATCTACTAGGTAGCGATCGCCCCAATCGATGATTCGAGAGACGATATCGACACTACCCACGACGCTAGAGCGATATAGTCTGGGCGTGTAAAAATCGTAAGCGAGCAAATCTTGAATAGGTTTCCAGGGCAACCGAATGGGTTTCGTCACAGGGCCTAGATAGACGATTCCAGCGATGCTGCCCCCAAAGATGCTTGACCAAATCAACAGCAGCGCAACATCTTTATTGAGCGTTGCCCAAGCCGGTAAGAGAGAAAGGCTCTGAAGAATAATCGGCAAATGTACTGTCAGCGATGCCATGATCACCATGGGAAGGGTTATGGTCCATAGATTTTCGGGCGATCGCTGTGCCATTTGTTTGGGCATATTGCCAAATATCAGACAGAAAATACGAATTGCACTAAATGCTGCTAATGAGTTGACAATCAAAATCAGAGCAGCTACGACAGGATGGGGTGACCATACCCTATCTACGAGCGTCAACATCGACCAAAACCCTCCCAGCGGCGGCAGCGCAGTCAGCCCAACGACGCCGACCAAATACGACAGTCCAGAAATTGGGCGACGGCTCCATAACCCACCCAACTGGGTCAAATCTTGGGTGATGCTGTTGAGAATAACTGAGCCGCAACCCATGACCATAGCAGCACTGGCGATCGCATAGGTTAATAACAGAAGCAGCGCTGCCCCAGTCTGGTGTGCGCCCACTGCCATAAACACGATCCCCATGTAAGCAACGGTTAGATATGATAAAGCACGCTTTGTATCGATTTGGGCGATCGAAATGAGAGTGCCACCAATTGAAGAAATTGCGCCAATGGCGATCGTCACTGCCATAGCTGTCGATGACAGACTCAAGACAGGCTCCAACTTAATCAATATCCAAGCACCCGTCGCCACCACCACTGAATTTCGTAACACCGTACTTGGAAATGCCCCTTCCATGGCCTCATCGAGCCAAAGATGTAATGGAAACTGAGCACATTTTCCCATCGGTCCAGCGATCAGCGCCAAAGCCACCAGAGTCATCAATGTGGGATCAACCTGAGCCGTTTGTGCCCATTGAGCCATACCTTTAAAGTCCCACGTTCCAGCAAGGGGATAAATGGCCAGCACCCCCATCAGCAACAGCAAGTCACCGATTCGCTTCGTCAAGAAAGCATCTCTAGCACCTGTGACCACGAGCGACTGGTTAAACCAAAGCCCGACCAGCAAATAGGTGCCCAGAGTCAGGATTTCAAGAATCATGTAGCTGAAGAATAGTGAATCGCAAAGTGCAAGCCCACACATTCCCGCTTCAAACAGGGCCAGCAGCGCATAAAACCGCGCCCAACCCCAGTCCATCTCTAGGTAGCCAACGGCATAGAGCTGAGACAGGAAATTGATGACCGTTACCAGAATAATGGCCCCCAAGGTAATAGAGGAAATTTCCATTGGGAGGGTTAAATCAAGCCCAGCGACCTGAAGCCAAGGCAATCTGACATAATTCGCAGGTTGATTCCAGGTTGCCGGAAACGCAATTAGGGCATGAAGACATGCTGTAAGCGTCATAATCAGGTTGAAATAACCCGCTGGTCGAGGTCCGGTTCGACGAGTGATTGACGGAAACCACACCACCGAAATGATCATGCCAATTAAGGGATAGCAAGGGATAAACCAAGCTGTCTGTGCGAAAAACTGAGCCATTCGTTTAGTCCTAACGACTTCAGAGGGTTACAGTTCTTCCAAGAGTATTGAGAATCATTGCAAATTCATAGATTCCAATCTATGGAAGAATAATTAATCATCATTTAATCACTATGTATAGAATAGAATAACCCAAAATCTTAATTAGCATTGAAGAAAATCAATAGGAATTTCTTGCAATCGTCTTAAAGTTTTTCTTATCAGAGCTACAGATGCAAC
>DBGGTD010000599.1:0-2666 GCA_051162585.1 Elainellaceae cyanobacterium | reverse complement strand
GGTGTTAAGTGTGGCAAGTGGTGCAACCCTGTTTTCTCATTTGCCTGATGTAGTCGGAATGGCGATCGCCCATCGAGAAGAACAACGCCGTCCAACGCAGCATTGGGTCAATGTTATTCAAAACAGTCGTCTTGCACGCATTGTTGAAACACCAGCCATGGAAATCGTGTCATGGCATCATCAAGCGGTAACTGCCGCTCCAAAAGGATGGCGAATTGCTGCGCACGCACCCGATGGAGTCATTGAAGCCCTCGAACATGACTGTCATCCCTGGGCCATTACCCTCCAATGGCATCCAGAAATGTCGCCTCATGACCCACTTCAGCAACGCATTTTCAAGTCGTTTGTGACAGCTGCTCACACTCAGCGAGTCGTAAAGCAACGCTGTAACAGCAAAGAGAATCTATGCGCTTAGACGAGCATCTACTCCTTATCGTCCAAAAGAACAGCATCAGAAAAGATTAGAGAACACGATTCAGAAGAGCTATTGGCTTTTATAGAAAAGCAACCTCAGCCATCTGGGGTCGTAGCGCTATTCCAGAAAAGTAATACGATTCGAAACGGGGTGGAAGCGGAGGTTGCTGAAATTTGATTCAATCAAATGTGGAACCGTCTTTAAAATTTGATTGGAACAGTCGTCATGGCAGTTATGGAATGGCACATCACCGACGCACAAAGCCTAAGAATCATCGATCGAGAAATCGGCGACCACGCATTCTCTCCATCTGAGTATGAAATCGTCCGTCGGGTCATTTATGCAACTGCCGATTTTGAGTATAAAAGCCTAATTCGATTTTCAGATCAGGCCCTCCAAGCTGGCGCGGCCGCTCTTGCAGCACGTAGTACGATTGTGGTTGATGTACCGATGGTGCAAGTTGGTATTACGCCAATCATTCAACAGACGTTTGCGAACCCTGTCTATTGCAGCATGGATGCGCTGACACGTCCTCAACGTGAAAAAACTCGTTCCGCTTGGGGCATTGAAACGTTAGCCGGACGCTACCCGGAGGCAATTTTTGTAGTCGGTCAATCTCAAACTGCCCTATCGACCCTTGTCAACCTGATTGAAACTGAAGAAATCAAACCAGCACTCGTCGTTGGCACACCAGCAGGGTTTATTGGCATGGAAATGGTTGAAGAACGGTTGCAAAACACTCTGGTTCCTCATATTCGCATTAAAGGTCGTAAAGGCAGTGCAGTGGTTGCAGCTGCTATTGTCAATGGTTTAGTTGAGTTAGCGTGGCAAGCATACGGGCAAGAGAGCGGTGACCTCAATTAGCTACCGTAAGCAAACCCACCGCGATTGAGTTGGCGACTCGTATCAATAAATGCGTCTCGGCGCAACACGGGATAATCACTGACCCATAAATCATTATCGGGAAGATAAATATCTGAAATCTTAGCAATGCGACTTAAGTCTGGGCGGTTAGAGACAACAACCATTTCGGCAATATCACCGGGGCGAATCGTTCGATGGCTACGCTGAAGGGGAACTTGCAGGACTGTTTTAAACCCACTTTCATCTTCGACTTCCAAATTGAGGCGGCGTTCTCGGTTCTCAATGATGACCAGTTCTCCCTGCTTGTTAACAGTTTCTTCTTGACCAATTAATTCTTCGGTAATAAATTTTTCTACCACCTCTCCCTGCCAGAAACCACTGTAGGTAAACTTGCGATACTCTGCATTGCGCAGACTTGCCCAATAAACCGGACCCCAAAGCCAATAGAGACCCACGATAATTGCCAGGACAGACATAAATAGGTCAAATCCCTCGCCTAAAAAATATCGAAGCGTTAGGACGACAATCACTCCTGCCAAGGAATACAGAAGCCGCCTGAGGACATCAGGCAGCTTGCCCCAACAATATTGGTATTGTTCGCTAGTTGCAACGAGAGGAATGATATCTTCAAACTTCTTGCGATTGAGAGGGATGAGCATAAACGACAACACGTCAGCCGAGAGAGTTAAATCAATGATACGAATAACGCACCTAATACTTGCGCTCATCTATTTTACCTAGATGGCGCGATCGCCAACTCAACTGCCATTGCTAGCGTTATACATTATGCTGCGATGGGCTTTTCAGTCTCCGCCAACACTAATCCCTGTCCCGTAAACTTGAGCATTTGTGAGATCAATGTTGGACATCGAGGCACCACTAACATCAGCATGGTAAATCTGCGCTTCTGTGAAATTGGCATCATCTAGATTGGCTTCGTTAAGGCTTGCGTTGGTCAAAAACGCAGACGTCAGATCGGCCCCTTCCAGATTAGCTCCAGTAAGATCAGCCCCCTCAAAGTTAGTTCCGACTAAGACAGCATCCTGTAAATCAGCATTTCTCAAGTCTGCCCCAATTAAATGAGCGTTACTTAACTCAGCACCTGATAAATCACAGCCGTAACATTGCCGAGTTTCTAATAATTGACGAACATCGTCAGGATCTTCTGCTCTAACAGGTGCAACAAATGCTAAAGTTGCACATAATGAAAGCGCTGCAAACAAACCGTATCTCATATTCAACTCCCCTTGTGTTCCAAACATGGTAGCGATCGCCTTGGAACGTTCGGGCTCCTTCACTCTCAATTGCGATACATCATCACAAAGAGAAACCAACTACATTTGAACACGCTTACAGAACGTCCTACAGGTAATTCCCCACCGGCACC
>DBGGTD010000598.1:0-5458 GCA_051162585.1 Elainellaceae cyanobacterium | reverse complement strand
GCGATTGACCAAACAGACGTATCGATAACAACGCTCATGTCTGCCGACGCTGCTGTTTGTAGTCATAATCTGCATCATAGTCAATAGTGCCAAACAAATCTAATACTTTGAGCCGCCGACGTCGTTGAATATATTCACGCAAGGCTGTTTCAACCAGATCATCAACAGTAGTCTGGTCATCTAATGCAAGAGCTTCTTGCAACAAAGCCTCGTTTATATTGAGCGGTATAACCACGATCGCTCCCGATGACTTCAAACGAGAAGAACTTCCAGTATTCTATCGTCGCTGAACTTGATAACTGAAAGCGGGATTGAATGATAAGGTGCAATCGCCCGATGAAGGTGTAGTGATGATGGGCGATCGCACTCATCCGTCGCTACATTGAATCGAATCCCTCAGCTTGGCAACGCGATTGACCAAACAGACGTATCAATAATAACGCTCATGTCTGCCGACGCTGCTGTTTATATTCAAACTCTTCAACATTACGAATGTTACGGCAGTCTGTAAGGCCAAACAGTCGTTTGCCCTCTTACAGAGTCCCTTACAGGGTTATTGCTGCTGATAGTCGTCTAACAACGTCGGCAGATGATCGTACCCGTCAACCCCAATGACTCGAATAATCTGCGATCGCCCTTCCTTAAGTAACGTTTGAAAATCATCATCTCCTAGTCGACCTCGCAGAATGACCAGCAACCCGGCAGGCTGTCGCCAACTGATCGACCCGATTTGGTTGAGCAGATACATGCCTAGACTCGCGGTATAGACAGTTTGCGGGGCATTTTCGAGCCGGTGATGAGCTTCTGCCAGATTCGCCAGATTGATGCCCTGTAAATACAGATCGCCTGAAAATTGAGCCGCTTGAATGCCGCCTTCTAAATAAGAAATTGCTTTTTCGGGCTGGTTGAGTGCTAGCTCTGCCATGCCGAGGCTGCTTAGGCAGAGGGCTTGGCTTTGGCGATCGCCCAGTCGTTCTGAGAGTTGCAATCCTTGCTGGAGTCGCTCGATTGCCATCTCATAGATATCAGGGTCGAGGCGTTCGAGTTGTTGATGTTGAACGACCTCACTGTAGCCGAGATTAGCCAGGGCATTGGCTTCTCCCTTGCGATCGCCCGCCTGACGGCTGAGAATAATCGCCTCTTGGCTATAGCGATTTGCATCTGAATAGGCGTTTTGCCCAATAGCAGCGCGGCTGAGGTGGTTGAGATTGGCGATTTCACAGGGGCGATCGCCTGACTCTCGGGCAATTTTCAGCGCCTGGCGGTGAAATGCGTTGGCACGATCGGTTTGCCCAAGGGCTTGGGCTGAATAGCCGAGTAGCGTTAAGATTCGAGCTTTTTCTTGAGTCCCTTCTGCTTGCTGAAGCGGTTCGTCAAGATAGCTCAGCGCATTGCGAATATAGCCGCCCGAAAATGAGGCAAAAATTCCGCCATAGAGCGGAAAATAATCTCGCTGAGCAAACAGCCGCAAAATCTGGAGCGTAATTTGAAAACATCCTTGGGTAAACAGATCGCGCCGAGCGGGGCTGATGCTGAGTTGGTTAAACCCGGTTGCCAATTGTGACCAAATCACTGAAAACGCTAGATAGCTGGAAATTGAGAGCTTTGCGCCCACTTTCGAGTCATAGACTTGCCGATCAAACCAGTTGATCAAACCCTGTTGCAAATATCGGAGAGCGATCAGAAGTTCAATCCAGTCGGATATATCCAGCGTGGTTTGCTGGGATGCCCATTCCGTGACGGATTTTTCTAGAGAGAGCGTTTGAAACAGAGTCTTGGGGATGGGGCGGGGCATTTGGTTGGCCCAGAGCGTCCAGGGGCCCCGTTGCCCCGGAACTCCCTCAAACCCAATTTGACTGCGGCTTTGATCATAAATCCAGCTCACGATGTTGCCATCGAGCCGCTGACACGACTCTAATCCTTGGGCAATGCCTTGAGCGATGTGCTGCAGCTCACCAGTAGAGTCGGCGGCGGTGGCAGGATGATTCTTGAGAATTTTGGCGATCGCCTTAATCTGCTCTAGATTAAGGGGCTGGGTGCGATTGGGATCAGAGAGCTTGATAAATTCATTGAGGCGATCGCCCGGTTCGGTTTCTACCAAGTGTTGAACGGCTGTTTGCAGCACCTCATCGGCTTGCCGTTCGTTTTGCCACCGTTCCCATGCGCTTTGAATCGTTCGCAGGGCGCGGAGGCTGCGCTCTGCTTTAGCTTGCTTCAATTCGTCAGATTGAGTGGTTGCCTGATGCTGTGCTCCATTGAGGCGATCGCCCAATGACCGCTCGAAGATTTCGCCTGTCCCTGATTCAATCCCGTCTACCAGAAGTTGATAGACCTGCTCTTTTGAGCGAATCTTGCCCTTGAGCGTCATTTGGACGATTTCATCAACCAGTTCAAGATAGCGATCGCGCAGCGGTGGAGAATCTGACATGAGTCAACCTGATTTTGAACAGCACATTCCAGACGAGGGTGATTTTTTGAAGCTCGGTTAAGTACCTCGGCACAATTAAAAACCAAATTAAGATTTTTTTACAGTTTCTTCCAGAGTAATCGGTTTTCTCGACACCGATTCGATACAATCACAACAACCAAATCATTTCTTAGAATCAGCAACGCCTAAATGGGTGTGGCCTTACGCTCTCGCGTTAGAATGTCGAACGTGCGTAGAACCCCTGCGCCGCGGGGGTTCTACGCACAAGTCTGAGCCCGCAGGGCTATAATACTTAATCACTGAACTGATTTATTCTCTAACGTTTCATGAGTTCTCTGCAGGATTCCGATATCAACTCGCCGGCATACGAGCCAGAAGTTGAGATATACCGTCCGATACCGATGCACTCCGCCCCAGAATCAGATGAAAGACGCCCCTCTAGAAGCTGGTTTGCGTCTCTTTCAGGGGGGAGCAAGCTGTTGGTCATCGTGCTAGCAGGCGTGGTGACTTTAGCGCTTGTGGGCGTCATTTTGCAAGTTATTGTTTGGTCAATTCAGCTCGCATTGATTGGAATTCTTCTATTTCTGGCGTATCGATTTTTTCTGCATTCTCACGTGTCATCGTAAATTCTTGGCTCGTAAATTCTTGGCTCGATGTCTATGCCCGACCCTTACCAGGCTCACCCCCTCCCCCCAGACCCAACCCGTGATGTTAGTCAAAACCACTATTGGAGCTACCACGGACTCGACCACCTGTTGGCCTGCAAGCGCCCGATGACAGCATCCCAGGATGAAGATCTCTTTATTACGGTGCATCAAATCTGTGAGCTAGCGTTTCATCAAATGATTATTGATTTGGGGAGAACCCTAGAGGCGATCGCCCTCGCCCTTACCTCCTCTGATTCAATCATCAACGACACGAGTGAAGCGTGTTATTTTTTCGAGCGAGTGTTGCGGCTGTATGAGGTGACTGTCACCACGATGCCCATTCTAAAAACGATGCGAGCCTTTGCTGAATTCCGCACCAGCATTGGCCCCACGAGCGGGTTTCAGTCGTTTCAGTTTCGCCACCTCGAAATTATGAGCGGAGTTCAGAAATATTGGCAAGGGGGCACCCATGATGCTGATGGCAAGCCTCACATTGCCGAAACAGAGTTTGATCGCCGCTACGGTGCTGAGATTGACACCTGGCTTGAGCAGCATCGCGATCATAATCTTGCAGCCTATTATGAAACCCTTTTGAGCCGCATAGATGGCAGTTCCCGCGAAGAACAAGTGGCTCGGTTGATGGCTAATCCCCACGCCGCTCCGCTGCTGCGGCAGATGCACACCTATGATGACCTTCAAAATCGATTTCATCGGCTGCATTTAGCGCTGGCAGTTCAGCAGTTAAAGAAAGTCGGAGCCGAAATGGGCACGGGAGGCACCTCGTTTCGTACCTATCTAGCGAAGTATGAAGCCGAATTATCTCCCCTGTTTGCCGATTTGGCGACCTCGCTTGGGTAAGCCATGCTCATTCGGAACTCAATCACTTAAGAATCCGTCAAACTGCTGTCAAATCTGCCTTTTAGGGGGATCTCAATGAAATTTTGATGAAGCTTATGGAAAACACTGGAAATTCATCGCGTGAAAATGTCAGATTCTGATTGAGGCATCAGTATATCCAATCGTAGTGACAGAGTTACTGTTTCTTGACGTTGAGGTTTGATGTTGACGTTGGTAGGTTATTGGATGATTGACGCTTATCCATTTTCGTGCCGACGTTGGCAGATTTTAAGGCTTCATTTGTGCATCTAATCCGATCAAGATTCCAAACCTCGACAGTGCTATTTGCATTTCAAGATCAGAATTCTTCACTTCTTTTGCTTTGTTGATTCACTGCTGACTATCAATCAGTCTCAATTCTATTTGGGGCATTACAGCCTTTTGCTGAGTCGTTGGTTTACGCCATCAAAAATGTAAACTATCGGGCATGCATTCCACATAGATTGAGTCTGATTACAGATCTATTCTGGGGGTTTTCTCTGCAGAACTAGACTGTCATTGTCAGTAGGAATTTTTCTATTGGGAGGGCGATCGCAACATCCCCTCTCTCATTTGACATTTCCAATTTGGTATTGACTCACGTTTGCAAGACTCAAAAGCAGCAGGACTATGACAGCAACGATAGGCGCAAAAGGCGGATTGATTGAAGAAGCTCAACGTCTCTTAAAAGATTCCACCGTTTATTTTCGAGGTCAACCCGTGGGCACGGTGGGGGCTCGCGATCTCGAAGTCGAAGCCCTGAACTATGATCAGTGTTTTGTTCGAGACTTCGTTTCTTCGGCGCTATATTTCTTGGTTAGCGGCGAACCCGATATTGTCCGAAATTTCTTGATTGAGACGCTTGCATTCCAAAGCAGTGACAAGCAAATGGATTTATTCAACGCTGGCCAGGGCTTGATGCCAGCCAGCTTCAAGGTTGAATCCTGGGATGATCATCAGTATCTAACGGCTGACTTTGGCGAACACGCAATTGGTCGGGTAACGCCCGTTGATTCGTGCCTGTGGTGGCTGATTTTGTTGCGTGCCTACGTGAAAACAACCGGCGACATGGGATTAGCGCATCGCCCCGATTTTCAAGACGGCATTTTGCTCATCCTCAAGCTTTGTCTTGCTGACCGTTTTGATATGTATCCCACGCTGCTGGTGCCGGATGGCTCGTTTATGATTGACCGCCGAATGGGGGTAACGGGGCATCCGCTTGAGATTCAGGCGTTATTTTATGGAGCCTTGAGAGCAGCACGCGAATTACTAAATCCGGGCTGTAAAAAGCGAGAGGTTTATCTTCAGGTCATCAACCATCGCCTGAGCATGCTTAATTTTCATATTCGCGAATATTATTGGCTCGATCTTAAACGGCTGAATGATATTTATCGCTATAAAGGCGAAGAGTTTGGCATTCAAGCAATTAATAAATTCAATATTTATGCCGATTCCATTCCGTTTTGGCTCACCGAATGGATGCCCCAACAAGGAGGCTATTTAGCAG
>DBGGTD010000597.1:0-8434 GCA_051162585.1 Elainellaceae cyanobacterium | reverse complement strand
TCAGGCAGTAAATCTAAGAGTAAATCAAGCAGCAAATCTGGTAAATCTTCAGCCAAAGCGTCATCCTCCTCAACAAAATCAGCCGCAAAGTCAACGAAGCAATCAACGTCTAAATCAACGTCTAAGTCGACTAAATCAACCAAATCGACCAAATCGTCAGGAACCAAAAAGTCAACGCAGAGTTCATCCCGATCCAAGTCAGGTCAATCTAACAGTGGGAACACCCAGAAGCCCGCATGATGACCTCATCATATTCAGTCACTCAGAATCTCTCCATCTCCTCGGATGGTTAGTGCTTCTGTTCCATCTTGGTTCCAGAGTTTGAGGGTTCCTTCCGAAATGGCAGCGATGGTTTGACCATTGGCACTAAAGCCAAGTTGGTGAATGATTGGGAAAATCGGCATCCGAAATGGATTGACATTTCGCATTGATGATCCCCGAGTCCACAAGTCTTTATCGGGAGCTTGAAGCGTCATCACAGGATTCCCATCCCGATCCCAAAGCTGCACGGCTCCAGCTAAGCCTCCTGTGACAAGCAGTTCTCCATCGGGGCTAAACGCTAAGCTGGCCAGTCCCAAAGGGATTGATTCGACTCCAGGATTAGATGGCAGTGGTGTTCCCTCCGACCCATTCGTGAGCGTGGCGATCGCCCGTCCGTCTTGATCCCACAGACGAATCACACCATTTGAGAGCAGCGCTAGGCGATCGCTCGTCGGGCTAAATATAAGTTGCGAGACTTGAGAATAGCCAGAATATTCATTTGGCAAAGATGCAATGGTTTGTGCCTCTTGAAGCGTTGCAACCGCTTGTCCGTTTGAGGTCCAGAGTTTTACTTCCCCATCTACAAACGTGGCAAACCGCTGACTATCAGGGCTGAACGTACCGGTACGAATGCTATAAGCCGTTGAAGGAGTTGATGGGGTAGACGAATTATTTTGGGGCGAATAGAGCGTTGCTGGCGCGGTGCCATCTTGACGGAGAATCTGCATCATTCTATCCACAATGACTGCGATGCGCTGACCATCGGGGCTAAACGTCACGTGAAACATGCTGTAATAGTTGGGCGTAGACACACGACTTTCTTGCCCAATCACACGCTCTTCCCCCGAAAGCGTCCATAGTTTCAGCACCCCATCGGCGATCGCAGCAATTTGGCTACTATCAGGGCTAAAGCTAATTAGTTGATGACCATATCGGACATCGCTATAGTACGGCATTGAGCCTGAGGCTTGTAAGGTCTGCACCATCTCGCCTTGGCGGTTCCACAGATGGATAGTGCCATTTACACCTGCCGAGACAATCCACTGCCCATCCGGGCTCATATCCATCCTCGTGATCACACCTTGCCAATAGTCAGCTTGATATTGAGGATCTGTCGGGACATCGCCTGTACTAGCAGTCCCTATCGTCACGAGTTCATCTCCTTGGGAGTTAAATAGCCTGATTGTTCCTTGAATGAGGGCGGCGATTGTCTGCCCATCGTCACTGAAGCGAGGAAGCCCAAAGCCCAAATGGTTATAGTCAGGGTTCGACGTCGGCGCAGAAGATCGAGATGCCGATAGAGTACGAAGTTCGTGGCGCTCTAAGTCCCAAATTTTGTAGTTGCCTGCCATATCAGTCAAGAGCAAATTCTGATTGTCAGGACTTGTAGAAAAAAAGGAAAACGCTCGTTGACGTTCCCATTGGCCGATGGTTGCCGAATATAGCTGGTAGCCCACTACCAAGAACAGCGTCCCGCCCGCGGGAATGATAAGCGTGATCGCACCGACTACGACTAGCCCCCGGCCGATCCGACTATTGCGGCGGCGTCTAACGCTGCGTCGGTAAAACTCCTGAGCCAACGGAGACAGCGGCGCAACCTCAGTAGACTGTTGGACAAATAGTTTGGTATCTTCAAGCTGTTTCCCTCGGAGCAAGTAATCGCTGGCGCGATGGCGAAACTGCCACTCGTCTGCCAATGCTTCAAGTTTTTGGCGCTGTCGCAAAATATCTCGACAGTCTTCGATCCATCGTCGCAACAGGAGCCAGTGGCGAATTAACGCTTCATGTGCGACATCAACCACTGCCGCGCGATCGCCCCGTGATCCCTTCTCAACCAGCTCACTTGTGACAATCAATTTCTCATCGGCTAAATGCTGAACCACCTCATCAATCACCGATTCAGGATACTTAGAACTAATTAAATCTCTCTTGAGGACTCGTCTACGAGTATCCTCTGTCCCTTCATTTAACTGAGTCAACGATAGAAAAATATGCCGAACCGCTCCTTGTTGCCGTTCAGAAAATCCTTGATAGACTTCATCTGCTCGTTGCTGAAGCGTACCCATCACGCCCCCCAAACGAGTGTAGGTATGCAGCTTGAGGCAGTTATCTTCTCGCTGTTTCCAGAGCTCTGTCAGCGTGTATTGCAGCAACGGTAATCGACCTGGCGCTCCTTCAATGTCTACTAACATTTCGGACACCAGCTCGGGTTCGATATTGAGCCCGACTTGGCGAGCGGGTTTCGTGATCGCATCTCTCAATTCGTCACGATTCAACGGAGGAATAGGAATCAGAGCATTTCGCAATCGGTCTGCAAGTCCGCTATAGTCATGCTCGATGCACTTGCTAAAAAAGTCAGCTCGCATGGCAATAATGAGCAACAGAGGCGACGTGCTGTCGGTGCCGAGTGTGTCTAGCGCGCCCATCAGACAGGCAAAAAACTGATGTCGCTCTGCCTCGCTTTGGCACAGGGTAAATACTTCCTCAAGCTGATCGACCACAACCACGATCCGTTCGATTGCACATGACTGCACGATACGGCGTAACCCTTCCCTGCCTTGCTCAAGGAGCTGTTCAATTTGGCTAAGCTGGGTGGCACGCTCAATTCCAGATAGGGTGTGATCTAGAAACGCAAGCCCGAGGTTTTGCATGGGGCGATCGCCCGGTGTGAAGATGTGAATCTGCCAGCGATCGCTCCCGGATAGGCGTTGCCCCCCTCGGAGCTGATGCAGCAACCCTGCCCGCAGCACAGACGACTTGCCACTTCCTGACGCACCCACGATGGCAAGAAAACTTCCATCTCTCACCTGCTCCAGCAGCGTATCGGTGAGCGCGGTGCGTCCATAAAAATAATGGGGGTCTTTGTCGTTGCAGTCGAAATAGGTCAATCCCTTGTACGGACAAATAGAAGATTGATCAGATGGAGGGGCGGATGGTTGCTGCGGGGACATCCGGCGGCGAGTCAGGTGAATCGGCTCACCGACATTGGTAAAAATAGGGCGTTGCGTCGCGGCTTTGATCTGCTGATTTAAGTGATCAATGAGCGTGTAGTTTGTTACCCAGCGATTGGGATGGCGTGTCGGATCAAGCCCTTCAATCAATGCCCGCGTCAATACGCTATGAGGATTGGCAACTTCTTCATAGGCCACTTCAAATTCTCGCGAGGCGGCAATGAAACACCGATCTCGGCTGTGCCCGCGATCGCCCGGATCGGCTTCTGCCACATTGAGCAACTCACCGCTGTAGCAGCAATCCAGCCAAATAATCTGCTGGCGAATCGGACTTTCTTGCAGCAGTTCACGCAGCCACTTGAGCCGCAATCCCCAGTTTCCGAGGTCTGGGCTGACATCACTCGTTGCCAAAAACCCTTCTGGAATGCCGCGATGCTTGCGAAGCCCGTGTCCCGAAAAATAAAAGAGCGCTGTATCGGGAATATTGCGACCCTGGGGCAAAAATAGACGAACCAGCGCATCTTCAAGCTGGTTTAGGGGCACGGGTATTTTTTGCCCAACTTGAATGCGATCGCCCTTAACAACTTCCGGTAATCGCCAGACTTTAAACTCACCGGATTGATTGAGCAGATGGGCGATCGCCTCTGCATCCTCTGACGGAGCATTTAGCGCAGGTAGGTTGCGGTAGGCATTGATGCCAACGACAAGCGCATCTCGACTCATAAGAGGGCGATTTGTCAAGAAACGTCAGACCCAGCATAGCCTCAAACCCGAGTTTAGAAAAATTAAATCATCGGCCATCCTGTGAAATATGGCGTTGCTGATTAGAGGTATGAATTGGGAAGGGGCGGTTTCTCCTGACGGAGACCCTACGCAAACGCGAACCGCCCGTACAGTCATGATTTATGATCCAAAATCATTCCTGAATTCAGCAACGCCTGAAATATTTAACGGGGATTTAATGAATATCTAAAGGTAGATGATAGGTCACTGGCCGTTTAGGGGGATTGAGCAATCGCCTAACCCTTGAAAACCCAGCATACCCTGCGACGATTAGCACCATCAAGCAAACCATTGTACCGCTCATCAGGCACAATCCTTTCACAGTGTTAGAGGCTCTCAGTGCGGCTTGGTAGTTGCCCTGCCGATGCAAACGCTTGACCTGAATCGCATACATCAATGCCGACAGGCCAAAGGGAGGAAACACAAGTAGAGTTGTCAGAATTGCGGCTCGCCAATAGCTTGGAGGACAGGGTTGCCCGTCATACAGGCGGTAGGTTTGATCCCAGTCAGGAAAATTGACCTCTTCAACCCGGCTAATGATGCGAAACCGTTCGATGCCATATAGCTGTAAGGGAACAAGCTGATCGCGAACCAGGGTCGGCAATTGACGGTAGTTGATGGCGACGCCCCGCGAACGATGAATTGACAGATCAAGCTGGTTAACGGTGCGATGCACGTTCACCGTTAAGTTGTATGGTGATAGGGCTGATTGTATCCGCCGCGTCAGGTCTTCGTTGTAACACTCTTGCCGAACGCTGAGCAATCGCTCTTTGGCATAGTCACAGCTTAAGTCGTTGCAGATCGCGAGCTGCCAGTCTTTGATGGCTCCGTTGCGATCGCCCAACTGATAGCGCACTATGCCTCGATGATAATAGGCTTCTACCAAATTAGGGTTGGCTTTTAAGGCTTGATTAAAGTCTGCTAGCGCCGCATCATATCTCTTTCGAGTGACGTGAACTAACCCTCGATTATAGGTTGCTTCTACACAGGTGGGATGATGAGTTAATGCAGTGTGCCAGTCGGCTAATGCCCCTGCTTCGTCTCCAAGCTGGTAGAGAATCAGCCCTCGATTGCCATAGGCTTTAGCGTGGTGTGGGTCAAGGGCGATCGCCTGGTTGTAATGGGTTAACGCACCGTCTATGTCTCCCATTTGCCAACAGATAAACCCTTGCATCGCATAGATCTGAGCGGGTCGGGGGTGCCACGGGATTGCATGGTTAAGAGTGGCGATCGCTCGTTTATAGGCTTTCTTTTGGGCATACAGTCGCCCTCGGTGATACTGAAGCGTTGCGACCTGACATCGACACCAAGCCAGTAAATACCTCGTCATGCGTTCCCCTTAGCCTTGAGTGCGGTAAATGCGGCAGGATACTTTATCGAATTATATTTGATTAGCGAGTTGCTCTGACTGATAATGGGAGCAAATTCTTATGCTCAGAGCATAGTCAAATACAGATGGCAGAGATCCAAATATCGGTCGAAGGGCAAGCCGCGATCGCCGCGACTCAAGACCTGTTGGCGATCGATGGGCTATCGGGTCAGTATGAAGTCGATGAAGAAGACGTCGAGCGGGAAGGCATTCTAGCCACGATTGCTACTATTGTTGCCATTGTAGGGGGCACGATGGCGATCGCCGAGCAGCTTTATCAGTGGCGACAGCGATACAAGTCCATCAGTCAAGATGCAGATCAAGGGACAGCCCAAAAAGTGGATCAAGTGCTGATTGTGTGTGGCGATCGACGAATACTGTTAGAGAATGCAACGGTTGAGGAGATCAAAGCATTCCTGGATGGTTGTCAGTCTTAGCTTTCTCAGGTGATCAATTACTAATCACACCCATCATGCAGATTCTCCATTTTGAACTTCAGCCCCCTGGAGAAACATCGGTTGAGCTACGCTACTTTACCGATAATCGCAATCAGTATGAGTCGCGCCGTTTGCTGCTGCAAGAGATTGCCGATCTAATCGAGCAGGCTCAAGCTGACTATTATGTGCGGGCTAGGGTGCAGGCCGATCACGCCACGGTCGGTCAGAAACTATTTAACTGGATAGATGGGAGCGATCGCTGGCTGCTAACTCTGATGCGTCCCTATTTGAATCGGGGCGAGGGCATCATCTTGGCAATGTCAGCCAAGGGCACGTTGGGACATTTGCCGTGGGAATTGCTGCATGATGGCAATAGCTTTTTGATGCAGCGGCTGCCTGCGGTTGTGCCGATTCGCTGGGTGGGGGACGGGCAAGCTCTCACGCCCCTGACAAAACAGGAGCAGCCAGAGAATCGAGCCTTACAGGTGCTATTTATGGCGACCTCGCCGCGCGATATCAAACCCGTGCTGGATTTTGAACGGGAAGAGGCGCAGATTCTCACGGCGACTGCCCGACAGCCGCTGGCGCTGGTGGTGGAAGAGAGCGGATCGCTGGAAGAACTGGGCTATCGGGTCGAAGACTATGGCAAAGGCTATTTCGACGTGCTGCACCTGACGGGGCACGCCACGATTCAAGCCGATCAGACCCGCTTTATCACCGAAACCCACACGGGTGATGCCGATTATTCCAGCGCTACAGATATCGCTAGGGAGCTTCAGTTTCAGATGCCGAAGCTGGTGTTTCTCTCAGGCTGCCGCACGGGACAGGCTGCCGACGCAGGCGCGGTGCCCTCGATGGCAGAAGAACTGCTCCAGCAGGGAGCCAGTGTGGTGCTGGGCTGGGGACAAACGGTCTTAGATACCGATGCAACTGCTGCTGCTGCCGCTTTGTATCAAGGCTTGTCGTCAGGCAAGGCGCTGACTGAGGCCATTGCCCTCACCTATCAAGCCCTGATTGAGCAAGAGGCACGAGATTGGCACCTGCTGCGGCTCTATGCCAAAAGCACCCTGCCCGGTGCGCTGGTGACGCCGCCTCGACGACGCGGACGCCAGTTTGCCCCGCCTGCATCGGTGAGCACTCAGTTTCTTGACCCCGATACGCAACAGGTCAAAGTCGCCAATCGGGAAAGCTTTGTCGGACGACGACGACAGTTGCAAAATTGCCTACGCGCCTTGATCGAAGCCCCCAATCAAGAAATTGGCGTCTTGATTCATGGCATGGGCGGTTTGGGCAAAAGCAGCCTAGCCGCCCGCATTTGCGATCGCCTGCCCGCCTATGAGCGGGTGGTTTGGGTGGGGCTCATTGATGAAGACAGTCTGGTGAAAAAACTAGCCGAAAAGCTGGATGATCAAGCACTGCGAGCGAATCTAGAACGCAATGACGAGGAGTTGAAATATCGATTGCGATCGCTGTTTCGAGCCACTCCCTCGACCTCGTTTTTGCTGGTGCTGGATGACTTTGAGGTGAATCTAGAGGCGCGTAATCAGAGCTATGTGCCCACCGAAGCCGCATCAACCGTGTTGAATGCGCTCGTCTGGGCGATTCAAGAGTCGCCACCCCATGGCTTGATTCTCACCAGCCGCTACGATTTTGACTCGACTGCCTTACGAGCGTTTTATAAGCAACCCCTCGACGCGCTGCACGGAGCAGACCTGCAAAAAAAGTGTAGTCGGCTGTCGGCGTTTCAGCCGCCCGATCGCCCTGAAACCGAAGCCGAACGAGCGACTCAAACATTGCAGTTGCAGGAGCAGGCTAAACAGCTCGCCGATGGCAACCCCCGTCTATTGGAAACGCTGCATGATCAGGTGTTAGAGCAGGCAGATCAAGATGCCGCCGCCACCCTCGCCACTCTGCAAAACGACCCAACCAAGCTGCGCCAAACGGTGTTAGAAGATCGAGTGCTGCGCCAAATAGATGCTCCCCTGCGGCAGATGCTGTCACGAGGGCTGGTGTTTGAACTCCCCGTGCCCAGAGACATCTTTGAAACCGTCATTCTCAGCTCACCGCTAGAGACTAACCTGATCGATCGAGTCATTGCCTTGGGGCTGCTCGAAGCGACCCCCGACAACGCCGTGCGAGTGCCGCGAATTTTGCCGCTGACCGTGCCCGTCGATGCCGAATCGCTCTATCAACAGGCCGCGCAAGAACTCTATCATTATTGGTGGGAAGAAGAGAATCTAACCAGCGAAGAACAGGCTCTAGAACTGGTGCGTCTAGGGCTGTTGGCCCACGATCAAGAGATTGCTGCCAGCGTGGGCGATCGCATCGCAACGGGTTGGGTTAATAGCAGTCGCTATCACGCTGCCATGCAGCTCTGTCGGCAAATCTTAGCCGTGTTTGCTGACTATCGCATCTTGGGCACCGTCGCCCGTGCCGAAGAGATTTTAGGCTTTGTGGAAGATGCCCTGGCTCACTATCAACAGGCCCTAGAGCGTTGCCCAGAGGATGATTTGCTTAAAGCCTCAGCCAACCTCAACAACATGGCCAACCGACTGGCGGCTCAGGGGGAGATTGAGCAGGCCATGCAGCTCTGGCAGCAATCGTTGGAGATTCAAGAGCGCATTGGCGATGTC
>DBGGTD010000596.1:0-2283 GCA_051162585.1 Elainellaceae cyanobacterium | reverse complement strand
GTCTTTACGCGCAGGCAGATCGAGAAGAACTGCGCAAAGAAAATGTCAAGCAATTTGATGTCGGCGATGGCAAGATTTCACTGCAAGTCGCTAAAGTCGACAGTATTACAGGTGAAATTGCGGGCACATTTGAGAGCATCCAACCCTCCGATACCGATATGGGTTCAGACGAGCCAGTCGATATTAAAATCCAGGGGTTATTTTATGCGCGCATTGAACCGGCTAATGCATAGATAACTCTGACTCCTCTGCATAAAATTAATCGGTTGTACGTAGAGCGGAATATTGCATACAGCGATTTATCAATTGACTGTCAACAGTGGATGCCGGGCTGAGTTGCCCACTTACAAAGGCTTCCCCCTTGCAGTTCACTCTGTTCAGATTCTAAGAAGAATCGCTATAACGCCCCTAAATGCTTGTGGATTGTGCCTGAGCAGTAGGGCGGGCGACGACGCCCTACTGCTCAGGCACAATCCATCTAGGATTGCTATATACGGCCTTAAGCTTTCATAGTTCGCAAAGGAGGTCATGAAAACCTCCTTTTTTTTCCCAACTCTAGCTGCACGATTCCCCTTTCCCAATCCCCTAAACCAAAATCTACAGCCCCTTACACAAGTAATCCGTCTTTTCTCACCCTCCTAAATATCAGGCGTATTGCTCACCCAACTTATGAAGAGAGATGAGCTATAGCGGTGTGCGCTTGCGTTAAGTACAGAAATGGTGGTGTGGGGCGCGCCGCTATAAACAAATTTACCTGGGAAATTAAAAATTTATGCGGCGATCATTATCTGCCCATAAATTCGCAGAATCTTTAAGTTTTTTCGTATAAAGCTGTGTAAATCTTTATCGGGGAGACTATTGAGACATTATCGCTAGTGCAATCTCTCATGTTCACCCCTAATCGATGGCCTGCTAAGCACTAGGCGATTACGAATTTTGCCTTAATCGTTAGGCAAGTCAAGCTAATTTTAGATATTGCGACCCAAATCTGATCTTGATCCCGCCCCCCAAATATAAGAATTATTTTGTTAAGGACGTGCCTAATTTTGGATCAATTAGTTTCCGTAAAAATGCAGTTGTTGCGGTTTTAGTAAACGAATAGATTGGATATGCGAAATAGAAAAGTGGTTTAGATGTCCACAGGTCGCTTGATTACCTAAAACACCTTAAATCTATGTAGGTTAAGTCTTCTACCGCCTGAATATCGTCATGCTTACAACAGTCACACAAGAATTAAAGAGCGAGAGCTTAGAATTACTCAGGGAGCATCAGGACAATCCATCTCCTCAGTTACGCAATAAATTAGTTCAGCTCAATTTTGGATTAGTCAGGAAGGAAGCGCATCATTGGATCAATCAATGTCCGGAGAGCTATGAGGATCTCCTCCAAGTGGGCAGTTTGGGTCTAATTAGAGCGATTGAGCGATTTGATATGACAAAGGGTCATGCCTTTAGCTCGTTCGCTATTCCTTACATCCGAGGCGAAATCCAGCATTATCTGCGAGATAAAGGATGTACAGTCAGAATTCCAAGACGTTGGCAGACTTTACAGCAGCAAGCGACCCACAAAACCCGTGAACTACACGCTAGCCTCAACCGAACTCCAACTGACTTAGAACTGGCTAGTGCGCTGGAGATTTCCTTAGCAGAGTGGCACGAAATTAGATTGGCATATCGCAATCGCTCTCCGCTTAGCTTAGATGCTCCCATGTCTAATGACGAAGACGATGGCTCTACTTCATTAGGTGAGCTGATTCCTGATAATCGATATCGCAGCTTCCAACTTGCGCAGGAAGACCAAATTCGCCTACAACAAGCATTAGTTCAACTCGAAAATCGCACTCGTCAAGTGCTAGAGTTCGTGTTTCTATATGATTTGACTCAGAAAGAAACCGCCGAACGGTTAGGAATCAGCGCAGTAACTGTATCTCGACGGCTCAAAAAAGGGCTTAAGCTTCTGAAGAAGTCGATGGCTAACGCAAGTTCGTAATCAATACCTGTTAGCCCCCTTATTCCAAATCATTATGGTGTTTGCTTTAGCGATCAATCCGATAAAGCGATGTATTCAATCGAGCACTCCTCCAGCCTCTATTTGGGTTGGAGAGTTTTTTTAAGCAAACTCTACCTCTGAACTTTTTAGTGGCCTACAAATTTGCCCCCCTCTTAGGCTCATCCAGGGAGAGCAATGAGGAGCTTGTTCCCATCTAGACGGGCTAACGTGTACACACACATCTGAATCGCGCTTAAGTCTGTCTAAGCTTTGGAATCCCTACAGATACAGCGA
>DBGGTD010000595.1:0-5936 GCA_051162585.1 Elainellaceae cyanobacterium | reverse complement strand
ACGGACGAGCAACCTTATTTGAAAGCGCAAGAACTGCTACCGCTTCGACAAGCAGTAAAGGCACCGTTAGCAACCAATCTGCATACCGATAGGCATCATTGAAGGGTTCACCAGTTGCTAGATATACGCCTTCCTGAAGGGTGTAAGATGCATCCCAGCTACCAAAAATTCGGAAGTAGTGGTATGCGGCAATACTGACAATAACACCCGAAATTAGTAGGGCAGGGCGATATTTTTCACTAACTAATGACTTTGCATTGAAAAAGAAAAGAGCCGCTGCAATCATCGCAGCAATACAGAGCGAAAACCCATTATAAACCAAATTAAATTGGCTATATGACAGCTCTGGTGGCAGCGATGCTAATGTCGATAACATCATAATTTCATCCTTGTAAGCTACAAAATGCTTTGATTCTTGACTATCTCTTCAAAACACAAATCTCAAAAAGATAGCGCGTTTCAATTGACCGAAAATAGGTTCTACAGCAATTTGCAATTGCGTTAAGTGCAGAAACGGCAGTGTGGACATGGCACGCCTCACACTATCGCGCTTAACTCAAGCACATACTGCTACATATTCGAGTAGTTCCGTTGACTAGAATCATCCCAAACCACTCACATCTGAAGCTCCAGACCCTTCTTAGGAATTTCTAGAGTTCGAGCGAGATGGAATTTGATGACGCAAGAACTTATGAGGAATTCAACTGAATCTAGTGATAGATTCGATGAAAAAATTGCGTTGAACTCGCACTACAATCAACTAGTGAAATTCACTAAACCATTGGGGAATTTAAGATTTGAGAACAAAAAAACAGCCGACTTAAAACCCAGCTTTTCCGTTTAATCATATAACCGTTAAATTCGTCACAAGTTTCAAGTTTTTCTCGACCCCATAGAACTAGTAGTGAATGATTCAACATATTCAAGCTATTTAATATTTCTTATGATTTTATCCGTCGAAAGGCGTATTCTTAATTCAAGAGTTGTCAGGGCACCTTTGCAAAGAATCTGCAACCAGTTTTGAAACGTGCAGCCGCAAATTTATTGGTGTAAATTGCGACTTTAGTGATTGAGGTAACAAGAATTCTTTGCAAACATTCTTAGGAGAGCCAATATTTACCCTTTGCGCGGATTCTAGTGGTCAGCGGAGTTCGCCTTTGTAGGTGTGGGTGCACATTCTAGTCACTAGTTTTAGGGTGTTGGGATAAGAGTTAGAGTCGTGATTGAATAAACGAAGATAACCGTTCAAGGCCTCTATGAATAGTGTCTGTATCAGTTGCATATGAAAACCGGACGTGATCATCCGCCCCAAAAGCAACACCTGGAATTGCGGCAACTTGTTTTTCGTCTAATAGTGCTTCACAAAATTCAAGGGATGACAGCCCTGTTTTACTGATGTCTGTGAACACATAGAAAGCACCCTCCGGTATTTGGCAGGTCAATCCTGGCATTGAATTGAGCCCATCGATGATCACCTGTCGTCGCGCCGCAAATGCAGACAACATCGTTTGTACGCAGTCTTGAGGTCCTTCATAGGCAGCGATCGCCCCATATTGAGCAAAGGTGCAGACATTCGAAGTACTATGCCCCTGAAGAGATGCAACTGCTTTAATAATCGGCTCTGGACCAGCCAGATATCCAATTCGCCAGCCCGTCATTGCGTATGCTTTTGCAAAGCCATTGCTGATTAGCGTGCGGTTGTAGATGTCAGGACCAATGGCACCGATGCTCAAGTGCTCTGCGCCGTCATAGAGAATTTTTTCGTAGATTTCATCTGAAACAACCCAGATATCGTTATCTACTACGACACGGGCGATCGCCCGGAGTTCGTCTGGGGTATACACCATCCCTGTTGGGTTAGAGGGTGAATTGAGGATCAACAACTTAGTTTGGGGCGTGATGGCGTGTTGAAGTTGATCAGCAGTAATACGCAACCCAGTGGATGCGTCGGTTTTAACAACGACTGGTGTACCCCCTGCTAGCTTCACCATTTCGGGATAACTTAGCCAATACGGAGACGGAATAATCACCTCATCTCCAGGCTCAATGAGAACTTGAATGAGATTGTAGAGAGATTGTTTTCCCCCATTTGTCACAATAATGTTGTCAGGTCCGTAGCACAGAGTATTGTCTTTCTGCAGCTTATCGGCGATCGCTTGCCTGAGCTTGGGTTCTCCCACCGCCGGACCATAGCGAGTCTTGCCCTGATCAAGTGCTTGCTTTGCTGCAGCACGAATATGCTCGGGTGTATCAAAATCTGGCTCACCTGCGCTAAAGCTGCACACATCAATACCGTCTGCTTTCATCGCTTTCGCTTTCGCAGAGATTGCCAGCGTTAAAGAAGGTGTAACGTTTTCAATTCGTGCTGCCAGTTTCATAATTACTCCCAATATCATCCACCACCGATCTAGCCATCATTAGCCATCATCAAACTCGATAGCCTAGATATATGACTAACATAAGGGACATAGCAGTGCTACGTCCCTTGATACTATCCATCGCAACAAGCCGATTTGCTCAATCAACGTTGCTAAATTTTATTCCAATTCAAGTACTCTACCCGTCGTATAGCAATCCTAGATGGGTTGTGAGCGGTGGGGCGGGCGGCGCCCGCCCCACCGCTCACACACAATTCACTAACGATTTAGGATCGCTAGATCAGAATAATCTTTGTCAAGCGATCGTCACATCGGATGATAAATACACATCTTGAATAGCATGAAAGAGCTTAATCCCTTCTTCCATGGGCCGCTGGAATGTTTTACGACCCGAAATTAATCCGCAGCCCCCGGCACGCTTATTGATCACCGCAGTGCGGACGGCTTGAGCAAAGTCATTATCTCCCGACGACCCGCCCGAATTAATCAGCCCGGCTCGCCCTGCATAACAGTTGAGGACTTGATAGCGCGTCAGGTCGATGGGATGATCGCTAGTCAGCTCTGTGTATACCCGTTTGTCAGTTTTACCGTAGCTCTGCCCCGTTGCTTGAGCGATCGCTCCATAGCCTCCGTTATTTTCGGGCTGCTTTTGCTTAATAATATCCGCCTCAATCGTGACACCGAGATGATTGGCCTGTCCGGTGAGGTCAGCAGACACTTGATAATCTTTATCTTGCTTAAACGCGCTGTTGCGTAAGTAACACCACAAAATTGTTGCCATGCCTAGTTCATGAGCCCGCGCAAATGCCCGACTCACTTCCTGAATTTGCCGGGCCGATTCTGGCGAACCAAAATAAATGGTGGCGCCTACCGCAACGGCTCCCAAATTCCACGCTTGCTCGACTGAGCCAAACATAATTTGGTCATACTCATTGGGAAAGGTCAGCATCTCACTATGATTCAGCTTCACGATAAACGGAATCTTGTGAGCATACTTGCGAGATACGCTACCCAATACTCCGAGCGTAGTAGCAACTGCATTACATTCTGCTGCGATCGCCAATTTGACAATATTTTCACTATCGAAATACAGCGGATTAGGCGCAAATGAGGCAGCCGCCGAATGCTCAATGCCCTGGTCTACAGGCAAAATTGAAAGATATCCGGTATTGGCAAGCCGACCGCTGGAATAAAGCTGTTGCAGACTTCGTAACACTTGGGGCGAGCGGTCAGTCTGCGCGAAGATGCGGTCAACCCAATCTGATCCAGGAAGATGAAGCATCTCTTTAGGAACTTTAGCCGTGTAAGACAATAAGCTTTCTGCTTCATCACCAAGATAAGACTCAATCGACTGAGGTGCAGCTGATGCTGATACCGCTGTAACCATGGCAATTTTCCTCTCAATTCAACCTTTGATTCAATCTTTGATAGTGCTCAACTTCACAACCTATACCGTTCACTTAGATCCGCAAACCCTCCGATCTGATGAAAAATCCTACGAAACTCCGCAAACAAACAATATGTAGGTTTCATTCCAACCTCAGGCTAGCGCGGGCTCTTCAAAATCGGGGATGATTTTAATGGCAAAAATGACACGTTTGCGCAGATCAATTAAAAAAATAAATTCAACAACAAACTCAAGAACCAACTATGGCGTTACGATGCACCTCAGCATGGGTTACTCTTGCAACTCCCTCATTTGAGCCGCTTGTACAGTTTTATAGCCAACTCCTAAATGCCTCCCCTCATCCCTACCTGCCGAACGCCTATGCCGAATTTCAAATCGCGGGATTGCGTATCGGTATCTTTAATCCCAAGTCTGAACATCGTGCCGAATTTGGAGATCCGGCTGGAGCAGCTATGAGCCTCTGCTTTGAGGTTGACAACCTTGAGGAGGCGATCGCTCGCGTGACTGCCCTTGGGTGTTCATTACCCTATGACATCTCAACTGCATCTCATGGTCGAGAAGTTTACGCTTACGATCCTGCAGGCAATCGACTGATTCTTCATCAGTCTTTCTGAATATGTCGCAAACCGTTCAGCGTCCTAACGCGAGAGCGTACGGCTATAGTATTGATCATTCAATTGATTGCTTGAGTAAATGCTTTATCTTGAAATACACAAATTTTGTGTATAAGATAGTTAACAATTAAGTAAATCATACATAACTGATAAATATTTCAAGGTCTAGGCATTGTGTGAGGGTGTTGAAATCATGCGTTGATCTATCCCCGAAGCCGTCTTGGCTAAGAGCCCCAGGAGCAATCATCATGAGCAACCAAAATCCATCGTCAGACAATTTCTGCCTCAGAATGGCAGGTTGGCTTGTTAAGGGAATCTACCTCGGTTCGCTATCGTTTATTGTGCTGCACCTTGTGCTGCTTCTGTGTGGAGTCAAGCTTCCAGCAGAAGCGTTTATGACGTTTCTAGGTCGAACGATTGTTGCCACCTTTGCCTTATTTTTTGTAGGAGCCTGTTGGTCAGCACTCTTCGGTAAATAAGCTCAACGAGCTAATTAGTTTGACAGGAGGCATCTCGATGTTCAAAATGCCCTTTTTTTTTACCGAGACTGCCTCTCTGTCGCTCGCAGTGACGCAATCCTAGTCATTGCGAACCCCGTGACGCCATCTGTAATGACACGTTCAAGATTCTCCCGATCGACACAGACACCGAAACCCTCTCTAGGAGAGCAATAGAGCATTCAAAGTATTCAAAGCATTAGCTGTTCGCGTCTGAAGTGACCAGGGGCGATTTTTTGTCTATACCCACAAAATTTAATTGAAAAATTACATATAAATAGTTGCTTGAATTGCCGTATAAAATCCATATTAAAGTTCATAAAGATTCAGTGATGCATACCCCACAGAATGGACATCTAAAGAGACAATCTGCTATTATGCTTGAATATGCATGAAGCCAATATTGGTAAAATTTAATACCAATTAGGTTCAATTAAATTTGTGTGCTCAACTCCTCAGCTTAGCTGCTGTTAGGAGTGAGCAATTTTTAATGACTGCATTCATTAAGTGTCGTCTAGTAAGAAAAGAAACAAGTCACATATGTCTGCTGCCAAAAAAAAGCGACTGAATTTAGACCTATCTCCTGAATCGTATGATTTGCTTCAAAAATTAGCGGATGAAGCAGGCAAAAATATGGCAGATGTTTTAAGAACTGGGCTAGCAATTTATGGGATTGCTCAAGAGGAAAAACAGAAAGGTCGAAGTTTGGCGATCGCCAAGGATGACAAAATCGTCAAAGAAATTCTCATCCCCTGAGTTTGTGCGGTACAGCAGCATCAGCTTTAAAGGAGTGTCGTTGAGACGGACACTCCTTAATTGTGATTAATAAATTGTGATTAATAGCCTACAACCGGAATGGGACAGTTCATGCGGGTGGGTGAGGCGAATGAGATGAATTCTTGTCTAGAGTTTATTAAAGTTCCTACTGTGTCATACAGACCATGAATCTACGCATTTTAGGCTCATTATTCATTGTGGCTACGGTCAGCTTGGGCATAGGAGACGTGGCCCTTCCTCGTGCGATCGCTCAGACTCCACC
>DBGGTD010000594.1:0-4199 GCA_051162585.1 Elainellaceae cyanobacterium | reverse complement strand
AGTCAAGATCGCGATCGTCTTGACGAGTCATGACAACCGACATCCCCTGCTGCTGAAGGATTTGTACGACTTGTCGTGAAATGGGTAAGACCACATCTTTTTCTTGCAAGCCACCAATTCCAACCGCTCCTGGATCAGGCCCCCCATGCCCTGGATCAATGACAATCACCACTCGACCATTCGGTATCGCAGTTGGCATAGTAGGCAGCGCGACTGGATTTCCGGGCGAATAGGTGGGCGGGGTTGGCGTCACTGGAACCGATTGTTGAAGCGGCAGCGCCAAGAGTTGTTGGCTGGGTTGGCTAATTTCGCCAATCTGCGCCCTTGCCGCAGGCTGGAGCGAAATAATGACCGTATCGTTTTCTTCCTGGCGCAATCGCACTCGCAAAAGAGGGCTATTTGCACCAAGGCGCGGATCGGCAATCTGGTCTGCTAAGCGGGCATCAGGAATTGTAATTTGATAATCTGTTGTGGCTCGATCCCAACCACCAGTAAAGGTCGATATAGGGCGATCGGCTCGGATTAAAAGCTGCGTTCCACCGTTCGCCAACTCAATGGACTGAATTGTTGCGGGTTGTTGATCTGGCGCAGCGGCTGTGCGCGGAACCTGTATAGAACTGGGAGGGCGATTTTGGATTGGCTCGCCTCCTTGAGGAATCACAACAACCCCGCCAAACGTGCTCACTGTAGCTTGTAGATCCACCTCTTGATCTGCCAAGTCCAGCGTTACCCTGGCCCGTGGGGGTGACTCGTCTTCTTGACTCAGCTCAATACGATTGACTCCAAAACTATCGAGGTTCAGCTCTCGCTGAGCCAGTTGGCTAGACAATGCCGTATCTTCAAAATCAATCGTGACTTGTTCTTGGCGGCGGTTCCGATCAACCTCGATCTCAGGTGTTGCTCCGCTCGTCCGAACAAAAATACCATCTGGTGTAACCCGGACACCCTCTAAAACCGTTGCGGCTCCGGGCACGATCGGTGATGTCTCTCCCGATGTAACCATCGCTAGAGGTGGGGACTCGTCTGTTTCCACTACGCCCCCATCAAGCGGCTGAGGATCTGGAATCTCAACCACCCACTGGGTCGGAGTCGCGCCACGCACCCGGACTTGCTGAGGATCGATGGTGTAGCCCTCATTGAGCTCAACCACGATTCGAGTCGTTTGCGCATCAAATTGACCCACGCGGACTTCTCGAACTGCCCCTTCTCCCGCTTGATTCACCAACGGCTGACCAAAACTCGTTCCGGGCAGGTCAATCACAAGGCGCGTTGGATTGGGAATGAGTTGAGCCCTTGGTTGGACGGCAGTATCGGTTGTAAAAATCAGGCGATTTTCATCCGCATTGAAACGCCAAAATTGCAATCGTGCTGCCTCAGCAGGAGAGGACAACAGCAAAACGCCTATAACACCCAATAAACTTGGGAAAATCCCGTGCAATCTCACAGTTACGGCTTCTCCTTACGGTTTCTGGAACGTCACTGCCCTGAACAGCACAAAACTGAGAGTTTGCAGTGCAAATGCAGGTCAGTCAACTTTGGCGAGATGAAATGCGTGTGAATGTTAGACCCGCTTGATAGACGAGATGATTCTACTTCGTAGCTCAATATACACTAGCCGAAAAAAGTATCTCAGAAGTTTTTTCAAAATTGTTTGATATAGATTTCTACAATCTCAACCAAATCTCATCTGATGATATATAGCGATCCTAAATCGCTTGTGAATTGTGCGTGAGCGGTGGGGCGGGCGCCGCCCGCCCCACCGCTCACAACCCATCTGGGATTGCTATATAGCCCCACGGGCTTAGATTTGTGTATAGAATCCGCGCGCCGCGAGGGTTCTATACACGTTTGGCGGCCTTAGGCGAGAGCGTAAGGATATAGAAAATAGGTCGAACTTCAGCATTCAGACATATCTTTCCATGCCCTAACGCAACGACCAGGATCGTTTGACAACTCTGGTGAGGTTCGCATGTTTCTCTTAGGATGATGAATAGTCGTTTTGGAGCTTTATCCAAGGATTAGTCTGCCTGTGGCTAAATCGAACGCACCAACTCACCCGCAAGAGTCTCTATCTCAAACCCCCCTTTATCCGCTTCACATCAAACTGCAAGCCCGAATGACTCCGTTTTCAGGATGGGAAATGCCTGTGCAGTATAGCGGAATTCGTCCTGAGCATGACGCAGTTCGGCAAACGGCGGGCATGTTTGATATTTCTCACATGGGCAAATTTCATCTGACAGGCAAGGCAGTCATCGATCAGCTTCAGACTCTTGTTCCGTCGAATTTGAGCCGTTTAACGCCTGGCGAGGCTCAATACACGGTTTTGGCAAACTCGGACGGTGGCATCATCGATGATTTGATCATCTACTATCAGGGCACAAGCGCCACGGGCGGCCAAAATGTAATGGTAATTGTCAATGCGGCGACCACTGAGAAAGACCGAGACTGGATGCTGAAACACCTGGATAGAGATCAGATTGAATTTCAAGACCTGTCGTCTCAGAAGGTGTTGATCGCAGTCCAAGGGCCTGAGTCCGTTGCTAAATTGCAATCTCTGGTAGACGAAGATTTATCAACCGTTGGGCGCTTTGGGCATTTAGCCGGAACTGTACTCGGACAGCCTGCATTTCTGGCTCGAACTGGATATACCGGAGAAGACGGATTCGAGGTGATGGTTGATCCGGAGGTGGGACAAGACCTCTGGCGATCGCTCCTGTCGGCTGGCGTAACCCCGTGTGGGCTAGGGGCGCGAGATACTTTGCGGTTAGAAGCAGCCATGGCGCTTTATGGACAAGACATTGACGATACGACCACTCCCATCGAAGCAGGGCTAAGCTGGCTGGTGCATCTTGACGGCACGGAAGACTTTATCGGGCGGTCGGTGATTGAACATCAAAAGCAGGAAGGCCCAACACGCCGACTGGTAGGGCTCCAAATGCAGGGGCGCAACATTGCCCGGCATGGATATCCGGTGGTGTATGAGGGCGATCGCATTGGCGAGGTCACGAGTGGCACGCTCTCTCCAACGTTGGGCTACCCCATCGCGCTAGCCTACGTTCCAACAAAACTATCTAAAGTCGGTCAAGAGCTTGGTGTCGAAATTCGCGGCAAGACGTATCCATGCAGCGTGGTCAAGCGCCCGTTCTATAAGAGAGGATGAAAAGAGATACGTCAAAAGACAGGGGGCGGAAGGCAAAAGGCAAAAGGCAGAAGGCAGAGATACCGCTATAGTTCAGATTTCGGCAGGAAATCCTGCAATTTCAGTGACCGTATAAAGTGGGCGAGCTTTCACTTCTTCATAGATACGACCGATGTATTCGCCTAGAATGCCGATACAAATGAGCTGGACTGCCCCAAAAAAGAGAATTGCCATGATGATTGTGGCGTAGCCAGTCAATGGCGAGTTGGGTTGAAAAAAGCGCCAATAGATAACCAGCATCATCATTAAGAGAGCAACGGCTGCTGAAAATAAGCCGATATACGTCGCGATGCGGAGCGGAATTTTTGAAAAGGAAACCAGGCTATCAATTGCCAGAGCAAGAGATTTTCCAAATGTATACTTAACGGTTCCAGCATATCGCGGTGGACGGTTATAGCGCACGGCTGTTTGGCGAAACCCAATCCAGGCACGTAATCCTCGGATATATCGATTCCGTTCAGGCATCGCGTTAAGCGCATCAACGACCCGCCGATCCATCAGGCAAAAATCTCCGGTATCGGTAGGAATGTCTACATCGGCAAGTCGCTGGAGGAGGCGATAAAACAAATGGGCAGTGAGCCGTTTGAACCAGTTTTCACGCTGGCGAGTAATCCGCTGGGCATAGACAACCTGATATCCGTTTTGCCACTGATGCAGCATATCTGGAATTAGCTCAGGCAGGTCTTGTAAATCGGCATCTAGAACAATCACAATCTGACCTCGTGCAAAATTAAGCCCAGCCGTGACAGCTGTTTGATGACCAAAGTTGCGGGCAAAGTTGAGATAGCAAACCCTGGAATCGCAGTGTCTCAAGTCTCGGATGATGGGCAAAGAGCGATCGCCACTCCCATCGTTAACGAAGATAAATTCAGCGACTCCCTCTAATCGATTGATGACATCGCAAAGCCGTCGATAGAGTTCGCGCAATGAGTCTTCCTCGTTGTAGACCGGAATCACCAGAGAATAGCGCACCTCATTCATGGATGTTTCCCTGCGGCGT
>DBGGTD010000593.1:0-8617 GCA_051162585.1 Elainellaceae cyanobacterium | reverse complement strand
TTTACCACCAATACACGCAACACTATTTTATTCCGCAATGGTAGATAATTATTGGGCCACCTATGAGAACTGGTTGCATGAAATTGTCAGCATTCAACCAGTGTGGGATTTTTCAGGCTGTAACAGCATCACAATCGAACCAGTTAACGAAGGAATGGAATATTTTGAAGATCCGTCCCACTATACCTATAAAACAGGTGATTTAGTTCTCAGTCATATGTTTAATTATCACGCCGATAAAGTGCCAGAGGGATTCGGAGTATATCTTACACCAGATAACATAGATAGCCACCTGCGAAACGTTAGGGCTCAGTGTCAAAAGTGGGCAGAAGAGAATCCTGATATTATCCGATGGTTAAAAGATCTCAATCTAGATAGGCATATGACGCTTTCTAGCACTGAATAGCCGCATCATTGCTAGAATCTATCGTTTCAGTTAAGCGTGCACTATTAAATTGTTATTTGAGCAGGAGTTATGATGTCCATACAGCGTAACGTCTCAATTTGTTTCTCTCCAGATGATCTTGAGTTGTTCAGCAAAGCGAGTCATGATCGCAATCCCCTGCATCTCTCTGACAACTATGCTCGTAAAACTCCCTTTGCCAATCGTGTGGTATTTGGAATTTTAGGCGGATTGGCTTGCTTAGGGCATTTGAAGGAGCGACCAGGATTGCGTTTGAGCAAAATCGTTCTAGAATTTCCGGCTCCCTTATTTGTCAATCTGCCCTACTCTCTAGAAATTACCGAAACTTCTCCTGAAAAAGCAACCGTAAAGGTCTTTGATGGTAGAAGACAAATGTCAAAAATGACAGCTTATTTCCGAACGGGAGATTTAATAAAGCTCAAGGATGGAATACCACAAGCTGCTCGCACTGAAGCTTTATTGCTAACAGAATCGGATCTAGCTGCGAAACTTCAAATTGAAGAGTCCTATTATCCTAATATTGATAAGTTACGAGAATTAATAAACCATCTAAAATTAGTCAATAAAGGCGTTGGTGAAGTAGAGATCGCAACTCTCTTATGGACGAGCTACCTTGTGGGTATGGAGTTACCAGGTTGTCAAGCTCTATTTTCAAAGCTAACTCTAAATTTTGAAGATTTTTTGCCCACTGTTGCTCCAGCATTGTCATATACTGCATCCCTAATTCAGTTTGATGATCGCTATAATTTATTGCGAACGAAAATCAAACTAGCTGCTAATGGAATGCTATTAGCAGTCGGGGATATTCAATCTTTTGTTCGTCCCGCTCCTCCAAACAGTACAACAGCATCCATTAAAATGTTGATGCCGAAGTCTGAGGCACTGAAAGGCAAAGTTGCTCTAGTAACAGGAGCCAGTCGCGGTCTAGGAGCAGCGATCGCTCGTTCACTAACTTTGCAGGGGTGCACAGTTCTGGTTAACTTTCTTCATAGTCACACAGAAGCACAGCAGCTGCAGGCTGATACAGCAGATACACCGGGTGAAATCATTCTTATACAAGGCGATGCCTCTGATTTATCTTGGTGTTTGTCAGCTAAAAAAACTATCATTGAAAAGTATGGCAAGCTAGACTTTTTAATTTGCAATGCTTGCCCAGCCATTTTGCCTCTCTGGGTCGAGCCGACTGCTATTGAACGGCTGAATGATTATGTAACTAAAAGTTTAGCTTTGATGAGTGTGCCAATGTCCGTGTTCTTGAGCTTGTTGTCTGAAGCCTCAGGGTGGAGTATTGTCATCTCCTCAATCTATGCATCCCAAATCTTTCCACCAGATTTGCCTCATTACGTCATTGCGAAGTGTGCAATTGAGGGGTTAACTAAAGTAACTGCCTCTGAGTATAAAGAAGTTAGTTTTATTGCCGTCAGACCACCTAAGTTGTTGACCGATCAAACCAACACACCAATTGGTCGACAGGGTGCTATCTCTGCAGATAAAGTTGCGGTTAAGATTGTTGAGCGACTGCAAAAATCACCTTGTGCGGGGCAGGTTGAGATAATGGAGCATGCTTGGGAGAAGAAATAGTTTCTATCCTCTCTACTTTGTCAACAAGAGTCATCTTGAATTATCCAAAACTCTATTTTGTTATATCTGCAAGGATATTTTATTTTTCAATAAAGAAACGGTTCAATTCTAGCAAGTTGTATAGAAATCGCTTAAATTTCTTACTAGAAGACCAGATAGTTTTGCTCGATTAGCCATTCGGCCACTAATTTTCTAATTAACTTAAATTCAAGGGTGGATCTCCAATCGTTATCCATATGTATATTTGAGTCTTTAACGGTAGCTTACTATGACTAAAGTGACTGGCATAATTCCAGCCAGATATAAGTCGACCCGATTTGAGGGAAAACCGCTCGCAGCTATTGGTGGAAAAACCATGATCCAAATGGTCTACGAGAATTGCCTGAAAAGCACTCTTCTAGACCAGGTGATGGTAGCTACAGATGATCAGCGCATTTATGACAATATTATGTCCTTCGGTGGCAAGGTTGTCATGACTAGGACAGATATTGCTACTGGAAGCGATCGCTGCTATGAAGCTATCAAACACCATGACTGCGACATTGTAGTAAATATCCAAGGGGATGAACCCTTAATTGATCCAACTGTTATCGATGTTTGCATTCAGGCCCTGTTAGATACCCCAGAGGCAGTCTGCTCAACTCCAGTAGTTGAGTCTTATGACCTTGAAGAAATTAATTCTCCCCATACAGTTAAGGTGGCGCTTAATCAGCAACTTGAAGCACTCTATTTTTCGCGATATCCAATTCCTTACCTCCGTAACTCAATAAAGGGAAAGAAATACTATAGACACATTGGGTTGTATTGTTATCGGAAATACTTCTTAGAGGAATATGTGACCATGTCGCAGACCCCCCTAGAGATTGCAGAGTCGCTCGAACAACTCCGGATCTTAGAGAATGGATTTAAGATTCAGTGCTGCCCAGTTCAATACGAATCTTTTGGCGTAGATACTCCAGAAGACCTAGAAAGGGTCAAGCACCTTCTCGGCGTTTAGTCACGCAGTCTAATTGCTAAAACAAACTGGGTAATTAGCCTGTAGCAAATAGACAATATCGATCTCGATTGAGTTCAGCAGAACGAAGTTGGCGCTTTTTCAACCTGTTCTTGATTATTTACACGCTATAGATCCTAGATAGCTTTTGTTATCTCTATGGCTTTTTTAGGCTTCATCAATGATTGAAATTGGTATGTAATTTTGATGAATTCAGCCAAATAGTTAAGGCATATAGTGAAGATAAACGTGATACTTGATGCAAGCTTTTTAGCCAGAGCGGTAAAACAAAAGTTTCTTATAAGTGACTGTTAGATTTAAGAGGCATTCCCATGCTAACCAAGATTCCCAAGATTTCCTGTTCTCTACTTGCAGCAGTAGATGGAGAGATCACTCTACCTGATGTTCTTAAAAAGCTAGACGTTTTAGGCGTAGATATCATTCACTACGATGTCAGTAACAACACCAAGACACTGCATTTCAAAGATATTGAACAGCTCCGTCGTAACACTTGTCTACCCTTTGATGTACATCTGAGCGTAGAAGATCCAATTCCTTATTTACAGGATGTCCAGTTAAAGCCAGAGGACTACTTCTGTCTCCACGTTGAGAACAATCTGAGTTGGTCGCAACTTGAGGAGGTTAGAAATAAAGTTGGCTGTAATTTCGGGTTAGCCATCAATACAGAAACTCCTGTTAGTGATTTATTCGACAAGGCACAGATTCTTGATTATGTGCTGTTCATGTCGGCGACACCAGGCGTTTCAGGTGGGCAGTTTAATGACCAGGTAATTAACAAAATTAAGGCATTCCGTAGAGCATTCCCTAATGTTAAAGTTCACGTAGATGGTGGTGTCAACTATCTATCTGCTGCATTACTGCGGGAATTAGAAGTTGATGTTTTGATTTCTGGTTCTTATATCCTAAAAAACGAAGATTATTTAGTTCAGTTAGTTAAACTTTTCGGTAAGAATCTGTATCTGCGAGTATCAGACATTATGAGAGTAAGGGATCAAGTTCCTCGTGTCACGCCAGATACGGATATCTGTCAAATGGTTTTAGAGATGAACACCAAACAGGTTGGTTGTACATGCGTTGTAGATCATGAAAATCGTCTCCTCGGATTAGTTACAGATGGAGACGTTCGTAGGAGACTAATTGTTCAACCAGATTTGTCTACTTTGAAAGCTAAAGACTTAATGGCGGTTCAACCCTTCGCTATTACTCCAGATATGCGCTTGCTCAGTCTATTGCGAGAACTCGATAAAAGACATGCAGGGTTTGATGTTATCCCAGTTGTAGATACGTCTGAGCAATGTGTAGGGTTGGTCTGGTTACGGGATATCATTTCAAGTCATGCTTTATAAAGCAATCGTTATCTTGCTAGCATTCGGGTAACTCTATAGGTAGTAAAACTATGATTATCAAACTTAGCCAAGCATCCGCAGAATCAACACTTGACCAGCTAATGCAATGGTTTGCTCAACAGGACGTTGAAGCTCGTAAAGTCAACTGGGAAAACCAGGTTTTGTTAGTTACTTCTGCCAAATGGAAGGGAGATGCTGACTATATCAGGGGTATTGAGGGTGTTGAATCTGTTACCGAGATGGGAACAGAGTACCAACTTTGTACTCGCGAGTTTCAGGATCAAGATACCGTAATCGACCTAGGTGATGGCGTTGTCTTCGGTCGTGGTCTAACTATAATGATGGCTGGACCTTGCGCGGTTGAATCAGAGGAGCAAACCATGCGAACTGCTGAATTCTTGCGTAGCAAATTCGACATTAAAGTTTTCCGTGCAGGTGCCTTCAAGCCTCGTACTTCACCCTACAGCTTTCAGGGCTTAGCTGATGAGGGGCTGCGGATTTTGGAAAAGGTACGCGATACCTTTGGAATGAAGATTATTACCGAAGTAAAAGATACTACTCAATTAGCAGCGGTCGCTGATGTTGCCGACATTATTCAAGTCGGTACCAAGTCTATGTATAACTTCTCACTGCTGGCAATGTGTGGTCAATTAAAGCAGCCAATTGTCTTGAAGCGGGGCTTCATGACTACAATTAAGGAGTTTTTACAGGCCGCTGACTTCATTCTCTGCAATGGTAATCCTAAGGTTATTATGTGTGAGCGAGGTATTCGTAGTTTTGAGCCACAAACTCGCTTCTGCATGGATGTTTGTTCCGCTGCTTTGATGAAAGAGCTAAGCCATCTGCCTCTTGTCCTTGATCCTTCCCATGCGATGGGTATTGCAGCTCAAGTACCCTTGGTCGCGCAATCTGCAGCGGCACTAGGAGTTGATGGCCTGCTAGTTGAAACTCATCCCGACCCAGCAAACGCTAAAAGTGATAAGGAGCAGGCGCTATCATTTGAGCAATTTAGCCAAATGATGGCAGTGCTGGATCCAATTTGTACTGCAGTGGGTCGGAGGCTGGTTGCGTGAGTTGTGATTCCCTGATCTCTGTCCTCCATCAATGCCACGCGGTGATTTTTGACCTAGATGGTGTGATAGCTGACACGGAGCCTCTTAAATTTGCCGCTTATCAAGCGGTGTTTCGAGAAACTTATGGAGTCGAGCTACCTGCTGAAGATATCACTTGGCGGGGTATGAAGGAGCAATCCGTCATTGCCTATTGGTTTGACAAGTTTCAACTAACGGGGGAGCCAGAAAAGCTGATTCAGGCTAAGCGGGCTGCTTACCAATCGTTTCTAGAAGAAGGCCGAGTTACGGCCGTGTCAGGAGTTATTGAATTTATACATTGGCTGCAGTCGGTAGAGAAATTGCGAGGTGTGGCAACCAGTTCAAGCCGCCGAGAAGCGACAATGGTACTGGAAAATTTAGGGCTAACGACTGCTTTCAGTCAGTTAGTCACGAGAGATGATGTCCAACAGCTTAAGCCCCATCCAGAGGTGTATCTGAGCGCAGCATCTGCTTTGGGAGTTCAGCCCTCGACTTGTGTGGCATTTGAAGACAGCCAGTCAGGGGTAAGTGCTGCTAAGTCATCTGGAATATTTTGCGTTGGGGTTTTGACCTCGTTCTCTAGTGATGCTCTTGCTCATGCTGATCAGACGATCGCTAACTTTACGGAATTATCTGAGGATCAAGTACTAACCTGCGAGCACTGAGCATGAGATTTTTCCGCCTAGATGATGTGGTAGTAACGAGGAATTTGTAATGAAGATCTTGGCAGTCATTCCAGCTCGATATGCTGCTCAACGACTTCCTGGCAAGCCTTTGGCAATGATTGGCGATCGCCCGATGGTGCAATGGGTCTACGAAGCTGCCAAGCAGTGTCATGCTTTTGAAGAGGTGGTTGTTGCTACTGAAAGTGAGCAGGTCGCCGAATGTATCCGGGGGTTTGGAGGCAAAGTGGAGATGACTCGCAGCGATCATCTCAGTGGCACTGACCGTGTTGCTGAAGTGGCGGCTCGATATGAGGATATGGATATCATTGCTAATGTGCAAGGAGACTTGCCCTTTGTAACTGCTAAGGTTCTAAATCATCTCGTCTCTCCTTATCTAGACGGAGAACTACCTGATATGACCACTTTGGCATATCCTCTAAGCCTGGAAATAGGATATTCTGATCCGAACGTGGTGAAGGTAATCTTAGATCGCCATCAAAACGCAATCTATTTCTCACGATCGCCCATTCCTAACTTCCGTAATCCTGGCACTGCTCCGGTCTATCATCATCTAGGCCTCTATGCGTTCCGCAGGGATTTTTTGGTGGATTATGCTCAACTGACTGCAACTCCATTGGAACTGTGTGAAGGGCTTGAGCAGTTGCGTGTGCTAGAAAACGGGTATTCTATTCGCGTTTGCCAAATAAAGTCATCTGTGATGGAGGTCAATACCTCTGAAGATTTGGATACAGTGCGATCACAACTAGTTAAAACAATCACTTCGTAAAGGCCTTTCAATTTTTAGAATCTATCTGCTTGAAGTTGAGTGCTGAATATCATAGTTGCGATCGTGAGGTGAATATGGCCCTGAAACAGCTCAAAGATACTATCCGCAAAACAACAGACCCGTTAGAAGCAGCAATTTTAGCTGGTGATTACTTTCTATTGCAGAAGAGTCTAAATTATCCAGATAAGGTAAATCTAATTTGGAAGGACTTGCAGTTTCGAGCCTATCCTCGATCTATAGATGTCAAATCAGAAATTACCTTTTTGCTATATTCCAAAGCCTGTGAGCGTTTACTGGTGCCACTTATCCTCAATTTACTAAGTCAATCGCAGGTAAAAGAGAAAGGCATTCAAGTCAATGTCATTATTCTGTTTGGTATTCACCGCCTTCGGCTTTCGTCGCATAATTTGCAGCAGTTACATAAGCTGGAATGCCAAATCCAAACTGATTATTTCAGCTTAATTCGTGCCTGTCACCAGCCACAGCAGAAATTGGTGGTGCTTTGTTTGGATCATCGTAAACCTTATATTTACCATCACTGGGGAGTTGATACCGTAGACACACTCAAACGATTTGGCGTTAAAACACTCTCAATTCAGCATGGTGGGACGCGCACTGACAGCGTCGAGGATTTGGCATCTGCAGCATCCGATATTGTTTTAGTTTGGGGCAAACGAGTTTATCGGGAGATTGTAGAGAAATATGGTGGCAATCCTCAACAATTCCGGGTGGTCGGCAATCCCTTGCATGATCGTCTTGCAATGCTTGATCACACTCAAATTCGTCAGCGATTTATCAATCGCTATCCAGAAGCAAGCGCACAGCTCGATCAAAAACGCGTCATATTATTAGCGTCCTGCCTTCATAGTGAGTATCGTGGCATGGGCGATGAGACACAAATGTACCGAGACTACATCCGCCATATCTACGACAGTATCGACTTTTCCCAGATTTTACTTTTAGTTAAAATGCATCCCCTCGATACACTAGACCCCAATCTTTATCGACAAGGCATCCCTGGCACCCAGGGTGAGGAATCTGTAATCATCATTGAACCAACTGTTGCGGAATTAGACATTTATTCTTTGCTGGCGCTTTCTGAACTTTTGATAACTCGAGCCTCAACTGTCGCTGAAGAAGCTTTACTCATGGGGAAAAAAGTAATCTCATTTGACTTGTTATCAGAAGGTCCATCGAGAAGCTACAAGCATTTAGAAGAGTATGGGAGTTACACTACCGTATATGCAACGCCCAATAAACAATTAAATCAAACCATTTCTTCCACACTGCTTGAGCAATCCTCTGGCCGAGCACAACAATCTTCTTTTATAGAAGAAGAGCTGACCTATGCGTTAGATGGAAATTCAACAAACAGAGCTGTTAACGAAATTTTGATGTATTTCCTAAATGACTGAAAGGAGCCTATGAAAACAGTTGCTCTTATTGATGTTAACCATGGTCGGGGACATCACCTGACCTATATGAGGTTTTTTTGTAAGACCTTGCTAGAGTTGGGATATCGGGTCATGGCGTTCTATCCAGATCCAGATGCCATAACAAATTGGTTGCAATCTGGTTGCTCCCAACATTTAAATAACTTCTATGTTTTTGAGATCAGTGAATACGAGCATCGCAAAGTTCCCCTGATTAAGAAAATACCTTCCAGTTTGCAGCCTGTAATCGTACTAGCACGTTGGCAATATACTGC
>DBGGTD010000592.1:0-8378 GCA_051162585.1 Elainellaceae cyanobacterium | reverse complement strand
CTCTATCTCTGTATCTATTGTTGTCCAATTCATCATGGACTGACGCACCATCGGCGAGAGTCTGGGTAGAAAGATTTGTGACACCAGACGCAGAGTGTGAATAGGTCGCCAGAGCCGATCGACTTCCCATTAGGTCAAGCTCATAGACGACATCATGGGCGTTCAGCACTGATGTAGGAGAATCTTCAGGGAGTGTATCGTCTGCTGCAGTATAAAACGTCTCACCCGATGTGTTATTAGGGCGAGAATAGACAGCCTGGGGTGTATCATCCTGTGACATTGATCCAGACTGATCTCCAGGCTGAGTGGGGGGTATCCAATCGGACGAGAGGTGATTTAGCTCAGACGAGGGGCTATCTACCGATTCATCAGTAGAATAATCGACGGGCATATCACCATCCAGAACATCGGTAGACTCAAAGTGGGCAAAATTGTGCTCAGGCTCGTCTTGCTCAGGCTCAACGCCCGTGTCTGGTTCCTCTGCATCCGCCGGAGAGGGTGTATGAGCAGTGATCGTCTGAGGAGAAGAGGCGTGAAATTGAGCATCTATCTGGCACGCTGCGAATGCATTGAGCGCCCGCTGAGCATTTGCCATGCTGCCTTGCTCTTCAAACAGCTTAGCCGCTGTCTCAAAATCAGACATTGCGGACGGATGATTCTCTTGGTGTCGAGATGCGACCGCTCGATAATAATGTGCGATCGCAGACTCTGGGGCATACCAGATGGCTTGACTATAGTCTGAAATTGCTCCGTGATAGTCGTTGAGATTTTGGCACGCCGCGCCGCGATAGAAATAGGCGATCGCAGACTCAGGCTGCACTTGAATTGCGAGACTATAATCGGCGATCGCTCCATATAAATCCCCGCGTTCTGCTCGAATAAACCCTCGGTTGCAATAGGCAGAAATCTGAAACGGATCAATATCAATCGAGTCAGAAAAATCTTGAATAGCGCCTGGATGATCGCCTCGGCCATAGCGCACGATGCCGCGCATATTCCGCGTCGCGGAGTCATCGGTATTAACCGCCAAAATGCAGTTTAGATCGGCAATTGCACCTGATTTATCTCCCAATTCATAGCGGGTTACCGCTCGATTCCAATACGCACGCACATCATCTGGGTCAAGTATTGGATTCTCAAATCGGTCAATCAAGCGCTGAATCACACTGTTGTCGGTCGTGCGCAGCTTGAGATCGACGTTTTGAAACACAGTTGCCGTGCTTAACGCATCCGTGATCCCCAAGACGGCAACGCTATGGTCAGAGACTAAGAAATTCTCAACCGTGCCGAGTACCTTAAATCGAAAATGTTTAGGATAAGCTCGCTTGAGTTGAAGAAACTGCTGGAGCGTCGTTTGAAGCTCATTTTTTTGTAGCGGATCAAGCCTCCATTGCCGCCCGACCGCGGGTAAGAATCGTTCTTGGTGAGGATCGGTGGTATGACACCATCCCAAATCTAGATGCCCCTGGCGATTGAGAAATTGATGAAACTTTTTCATCAGCGTCTCATCGAGCGGGCACTGTGCTGCCCAAGGCCAGATCAAAATCAGGCGATCGCGCGTCTTGTTTAAGGCTTCTTCTAAAACAACTCGGCTGCCCCCCATTGCCTGCCCAATAAAATCAGCATCAGATGACGACTTCAAGTCAAACACAAACTCGTAGGGAGGGACATCGGGTAATGTCTGGAGTTGTTCACTAATGGTTTCCAGTTCACGCCGCAGAGTTTCCTCAATTTGCGCTTGAAATTGGGGGGCATTCGGCAGGGTTTGCAGATGCTGGTTCAGCACCCGCAACTCTCGATTGAGCGTTTCTTCCATCTGGGAGCGAAACTGAGGAAAATCAGGCAATGTCTGGAGCTGCTGATAGACATCCCTCATTTCTTGCCGGAGATGTTCATCGGTTTGAAGTTGAGCATCTTGCTGATGTTGGAGGGCTTTGATCTGTTCGAGTAGAGCGTTCAAATCCCGCTTGGGCACCAAGTCAGCAATCATGCGGGTCAGTTCGGTCAACTCGTCCCGAAGCGAGGTCGGATCAATAGGGGGCGGCAAGTTTCTAAACTGCTGACGAAGATGCCCCAAGCCCTCATCGAGTTCAGAAAAATTTAGCTTGACATTGCTTGATAACCCCTGTAGCGTCTCTTTGAGCGCGACCATATCGGTTTGAATCTGGGCGATCGCCCGTTCAGACTCTTCGATGCGGTTGGACGCGATGATTTTATGCAGGGAGGTATGCAGGTTTGCTAGAGCCACATGCACCTCGCTGTACTGATCTCGGAGATACGCGATATCTTGGCGAATGGGGCCGATACTCTGCTTCTCAACGTGCGCCAATCGCCGCAACATATCCTGCTGAACGTCAGCCACCTGCGATCGGATATCATCGAGCTTTTCGCGATTATGCCGAAGGACAGAATTTCGTACACTGCCTACCATTTCAGGTGTAGGCAATTCTGCCACGTGTTGATTCAATAGTTCGATATGTTTGGTGAGTCGCTGGTCTAACTCTGTGAAAACTGACCGAGTTTGCTGCTCAGTCATTGCTTCGAGCCGCCGCCGATTAATCAAATTCATCAAGACGGCCATTGACAGCGGTGCTGAGGTGTAGAGCACCTGCTTGGAAAGCACCGTCGCGACTGACCCAACGCCTAGTCCGACGAGCGAGGCGTACTCTAAATATTCTGACCAACGACGATTCTTCAAGACTTAAACCGGTAGATTCAAAATGAACAATGTCTAGCTTGAGCTAGACGAACCTGACATATATAGTCCTACGGACTTAGGTTTGTGTGGTGAGCCCCCGCGGCGCGGGGGCTCACCACACGTTTAACGTCCTAACGCAAGAGCGTAAGGCTATACTGCGAATTATTCGTCTTTTCTAGAAATTTAGGTGGTAATCAGGAAATTCTCTTTTCAAAAATAATTTTTCAGTAGATCCTCGGATATCCCAGAAATCCTTGGATTGCTCTAATTTCAGGCGATACGAGCCTTAGACGATGACGTCCTTATATTTAAATTTGCCGGAACATAACATCGTTGAATGGCGTCTACGCGATTTTACGTAAGTTTATTCTGGCTACAGAGAGAAGATGTTGCTGGAATATCAAGGCGATCGCTCCAAGGTCCCCGGCTTCTGTGTTGAAATGCGGACCATGAAAAAGCCAATTTAGAAGCCGGGGATCTCCACCTCTTACTAGCCTTCTGTTCGTCTAATATCGACAACTTGCACATACACGGCTCATTTACCGCTCATATGAATAGATATCGCCAGCATAGTCAAACAGTGCTGCCGATTTCTCAGATAAACGCTGAACATCAGACGGATCTAGCGTCCATGTCAATGATTCAGCGTTTTGCTTGATTTGTTCTCGATTGAGTGTCAACCCAGACACAATACACGTTACCCCCGGCTGCTGGTTAAGCCAGTTCAGTGCTACTTGAGACACTGTTTTGTGATAGGTGTGGGCAATTTCTGAGAGAACATCTAGCAGATCCAAGACCGATTTCCAGCCCCCGTGGCGTTTGATCATGCTGCTGTAATAGAACGATCGCGCATGATCGGGCTCAAGCTTTGGATTGGCGGCGCCTACATACTTATCAGATAAAAAGCCTCCTGCCAGAGGGCCGTAGGGCAGCAAAGCGATATCATGCTGCTGACAAAAGGACTGCATGCGATTCTCAACACGACGATCGATTAAGCTGTATTGCACTTGATGGATGCTAATCGGGGCATGGTCTAGCGCTTTTTCGAGCATGGGCGTATCAAAATTTGTCACCCCAAGTCGACGAATCTTGCCCTCAGTGAGCAAGTCTTTAAGCACAGCAAAGGTCGGTGCAAAATCAAGCTGAGGATTATGCCAGTGAACCTGGATACAGTCTAGATAATCTCGCTTGAGGTTTCGCAGTGAGGCTTCGACCTTATGACGTACGTGGGTCGGCGTTGGAGCGTTGCCCCAGAAAACGGCTTTAGTAAACACCATGCAGTCTCGCCCCTTAAGAATTCGCCCCAGCATCTGTTCGCTGCGTCCATAAATATCAGCCGTGTCAAAGGCTGTGATCCCCCTCGCCAGGTATGTATCAATCGCACGAGTAATATCGGATTCAGAGTGCGATCGCCAACTGCGTTCATCTAACTGCCAACAGCCAACCATGAGCGGTACTGAGAAAGGAGGAGATTGATGAATCATGCGTATGCCGATGCTCTTACTAGCAAGTAGACCAGTCTAATTGTAATCAGATTGCAGGCAATGGTTATGGCATCTCTTCTGATTGTTATTTTTTTCCGCCATATGATTTATCTCCTCTCCTATGGCCCTACGGGCTCAGGTTTGTGTGTAGAGCACCCGCAGCGCGGGTGCTCTACACATGTTCAACGTCCTAACGCGAGAGCGTACGGCTATACACTCGCAAACTTCATAACTGATTTACATTCAAAGAGCGTTTTACACTCGAAGAGCGTGAATACATAAGTTAGGTTCATCAACATTTATCACATCGATACATGGCTCGTTACATACCTTATGAACGTTCTGAAGGCAAGCTGCAGGTATCATGAATGTCGTTATTTTTCGTCGTAGCGAAGTTTAAATGCGCGTTTTTAACTGTAAATCAGCATTAGAAGTTTTAGCTTTATTTCAGATATTGCCGATTTGAAGAATAATTTTTGTAGAGGCGTTGCTTTAACATTGCCTAGCATATCGTCTGAGCAGACTTTGTCAGCATGTTAAGGAGTCTGATGGGCGAAAGTCCTTAATTTTTCTATATCGACCTGACTCCTTCAAAGCATATATAAATCGTTCATGAGTAGTTCGCGCAATTTAGCAGCTCCTCAAATAGAGCGTCTAGTCAGCGTAAAGGAACGTATCCATGAGCCTCATCTACGATTCGACTCAATATTTCTCAAAACCTCAATCGACATATCCGGCATATCCTGCCGCTACTTCATGCTTCCATACTGCCACAGGCGAGCAGATTTCTTCTGTCTCACCTTCTATTGTCCCAAACGTCAACAGTCGACCGTTACAAATGGGCGATCGCATCCAAGATAGTATGTTGGACGGCATTACCTTAGACGGCACTAAGAGCGAGCGAACTGCCCTTAAATCCCATCTCGATCACGGGTCCGTCAGAGTCATATTTTGCCGAAACCACGGGTGTCCATATGACAGCTTAGAATTATGGAAGCTACAAAACGCAATACTCAGCCATAACGAGCAAATGCCAACCGCACAGTTGATCGTCTCTCCCAATCCCAAATTTGCTAGCCCAAACAACAAAATGCAGCCTTACAGGAGTGATGCGGAGTATGGGAGAAGCTGGCAAATTGCACAACGGTTTGGACTCATGCAAACTCTCCCGGATTCTCTTCGATCGGCTTATCGGCGTTTTGGCATTGATAGTTTCGAAAATTTAGAACAAAATACCTTCGAGGTCGTACGTCCGGCAGTGTACCTGATTTCGCCTGATCGCCTGATTACATACGCGTATGTTGATCCTGGATATGAGCAACCGCTTTGCCCAACTGAGCGATTGATGGTGCGGGATGACGAATATTGGTTAGAGCTAGTCTGAATCCCTATCGATCAATCCCTGTCGATCCTCACTCTACCGGCTGAGGCTATCGTTCGGTTAGCACCTCTGCGAATGCGAAATCTGGCGCTGCGAGTACAAATGCTGTCGTTGGCAACCCCGTTGTCCGCACCTGTAGGTTTTCGTAGTATTGAGCAAAGTGTTCAGATGGAGTCGCCATTCCTAAAAAGATCAGATCGGCAGACTTGGAGGACTCGTGAAGAATGACATCAAACGATCGCCCATCTGCCACAATCACTTGGAATGATGCAGAAATTCTAAACTGCTTCATTAAGCTTTCAAGATTGGTTTCAGCCGCCTGCGCACCCGCCTGATCAACCACCACGAGTTTGAGACAAATATCTGCATTTCGCCAACTAATATTGGTGCGCAGCAGATCTGCCAACAACAGCATTAGCCCGCCATTAAACTGCACTCCGCCCCACCACACATCAATGCGGCTGCGGCGACCAAACCCCAGCTCATGATTTTCTCTCAGAATCACCACATTTCGGCGTGCGCGGTGCAGTTCTGAAATCAGATGGCAGTAGCGATCGCGATTTTTGGCTTCCTCGGTGTCTCCAAGCACGATTGTATTGGGCACGAGCGGCCCAATCCCGTAGGTCTCAACAAGCTGCCGCGCCCCCTCAAACGGGTCAGATGCCGTCACGATTCGCACAAGAGCGCGAATGCCGCGACGCTCCAAATATTCACGAATTGTTTCTTCCATCGAGGCTTGCTGGCTTACATCGCGAGAGCCAATGGGCAAGACGCTGGATATAGTGATTAACCCGCGATTATGAGTCAGCGCATAGGCAAATTCCACCAACGACCAACGCTTTGTTGGCGAACCTGACAGGGTGAGAATGTGGGGACGCCAGTTTTTGCTGTCGTCTTCGCTGCTGATTTGGAAAATTCCAGTCCGGAGAAGCGCCATCCACAAACCTCGGCGCGCATCGCCCCATGTCACTTGAAGCTCACGTCGCTGAAGCCAGATATAGATGGTCAGCACAATAATGGCCGCGACAACAGTGGCGATCGCATTAATGAGAAACATCACTGCCAGGCAGCCCGCTGCACCCACCAGCGACAGCAACCAATGCACCCGAAAGGTGGGGCGATAGGACGGACTCTGCAAGAAGCCTTCGATCCCGGCGGATACATTGAGCACCAGATAGGTCGTGAGAAAGAACATTGTAAGTACAGGTGCGATCAAATTAAGATCGCCCACCATCACGGCGACCACGGCTACAAACAACGTGATTGCGGTGCCAATGCGAGGTTCATCATTCGCTCCGCTGCCCGTGCCTAAAAAGCGCATCCATTTGGGTAACACGCCGTCTCTTGCCAAGGCTTGAAGCACACGGGGAGCCCCCAAAATGCTGCCGATCGCACTCGACAGGGTTGCGCCCCAAACGCCAAGCAAAATGGCAGGCCCCCACCGGGCCATGCGTTCCATAATCAACGGTTCTGCTAAGAGTGTTGCTGCGTCTGCTCTCATGGCAAGCAAAACCGGCAATATCATGTAAATGATGTACCCGGTGATTACCGCAGCGAGGGTGCCAACCGGGATGGATTGAGTCGGGTTCTTTAAATCGCCTGACATGTTAACCCCGGCCATGATACCAGTCACAGCCGGGAAGAAGACGGCAAACACGCCCCAAAACGGCTCGGATAAGCCGTCAGGTGCGCCCCACATTTCAATATCGGTGGCTTCAACGGGTTTTCCGAGCGCAAACGAAATCAGCGAGAATATGATCGCCGCCATGATCACGTATTGAGTCTTAATCGCAACGCTGGCAGACGTAATCGCCAAAATGGCAACCAATATCGTTGTAATCAACGCCACATAAAGCTGATTCAGAAGTGGAAATGCTTCGACCATGCTTTCTGCAAAACCGAGCGTATAGAGCGCTACCGAGAGTGCTTGAGCAAAGTAAAGCGGAATCCCGACCGCTCCGCCCGTCTCAATGCCCAGGGAACGGCTGATCATATAATAAGCACCCCCCACGCGAACGACTCGATCAGTGGCGATCGCGCAGACAGACAGAGAAGTTAATAACGTGATCGCTGTAGAGAGCGTCACAATAATCAGCGTTCCGAGCAACCCTACATTCCCAACCACCCATCCAAAGCGGAGGTACATAATTACCCCCAGGATGGTCAAGATCGAGGGGGTATAGACTCCACCGAAGGTTCCTAATCCTCGCGCCTTTTCTACATCAGATGGAATCTCGGACGGTCGGCGACCAAATGGAAATTTCATGTAGCTCAAACACCAGTCAGGGAATCACGCAGGACAAAACATTGGCGCATGTTGGCTGGATTACAGCCGCATCCAAAATCCAAGGACTATCGGTTATGAAATCAGCAATTTTGCTTACCCGAACATGACCAGCCCGTCACTTGGCTTACAAGAAGCCAACCCAATTCTTACACATGCATTGCAGAATGTTGTGATAACCAACCGTCAAAACCTCAGCATATGGCTTGCATCGAGCGAATTATCGTCTCAGAAGAAGCGGTTCGTTGATTCAAATATTGTTGATTCAAATATTATCGTTGAGCCATTCGCTGTCGAGCGCGGCTAACATATTGACCATGGATATTCACCATATAGGGAACGACATAGGTTAAACTCGCCGAAATCCAGCGATCGCGCGTCATTCGTCCATGAATTAATGCAGACCCGTGATTGATTGCAAACAACAGTGAACCTACAATTGCGGCAACCCTCAACCCAGTTGGCATTAGTTTTTTATCGACTAGACAGGCGAGAAATTCTTTCATACTGTTATAGCGATCCTAAATCGCT
>DBGGTD010000591.1:0-5194 GCA_051162585.1 Elainellaceae cyanobacterium | reverse complement strand
TCTCGAAACACAGCAGAATGGATTTTTCTGCGAGGGCATGGCGAGAAAGTAAAGCTTTGTAAAAAATAGTGTTGCTGCACCAGTGCAGCGTCGGTGCAGCAACAGCGTACAGCAACACCGGCCTTTTATTAATGGGTTAGCGATGATCATTTACTCACTGATCTACCGCAGCAGTCTACCAATGGTTAGGAGGAGAGAATCATGGAGTTTAGCTGGACTCAATTCTTGAACCGTCTTCTATTCGGGGCAGAATCGGATACTTTTGTCGAAGCGTCTTTTGACCAGTATCCCTATTCAACTGGAGAGGCGGTTGTCGAGGACATGATTTTTATAGGTCAGACCGGGCGAGTTCAATATGATGGGTCATCGTGGCCTGCCCGTTGCAACTACCCGACGATAGTATATCCAGGAACACGAGTGCGTGTGATCGGGCGGAAAAACATTACGCTCCTTATTGAGCCAATTCAACTTTGCCTGCCTGCTGCTTCGTAATTCGGTGCGTTGCTTGTGTGATGCGGTGTTTAAATAGATAGAAGAGCATGATACAAAAGCATAGTCTTCTTTTTCAGTTTGCATGTCAATTTATCAAGTATTTCACGCTGTTCATTTTTGGGCTGGGAACAGTTTGCTTAATCTCTGCTGTTCTAGGTGCGACCCCATTTGCCAACCTGGTGCTTTCAGCCATGGCAGATTGGTGGTGGCGACTGATTATCTCTGCACTCTTGATATTGGGTATTGCCGTTATTTTTGAATCGTTGAAGTAGTAGCGGTTTAGTCTGGCGGGGCGTTTTCAAATCCGCCTATGCAGCGGCATGCGCTTGTAAATATAGCGATCCTAAATCGCTTGTGAATTGTGTGTGAGCGGTGGGGCGGGCGTCGCCGCCCCACCGCTCACAACCCATCTGGGATTGCTATGTTAGATGGCAGAATTAAACGGAGCAATTATGGATTGTCTCCCCCCAATTGATACAGCATGGATGGAGATGTTTTCTGTAAATGATGAGGTCTAGCTAACGTCTTATCAAGACATTATTAATGAAATCATTAATAATGTCTGCCTGTGTTTGCCTGCATCCTGCCTGAACAAAACTGTGTGTTTTGATACAGCTATGGACGATGACCCATGAAATGTTAAGGAAGACAAAACTAGATGCTTAGATAAAGCTTACAACACGTAAGAGAAGCGTTGAACTCAAAGAAATCAAAATCGTGATGTTCACATCGTGGTTTTGATTCAGGAAAGGAGTCCGTCATTTTTTCGCCCTGAGCGAATGTTCGATCACTGGTTCAAGTGCTGATGAGCTGATCGATCGGGCAGTTATTATCGTCGGTTGATAGCTTCGTGAGTAGCGTCGTCTGACGGGTAGGTTCAAGGTCTAATAAGTTTGCTCCATTTCAACAACGCGGCTGTTTTATCAAGCACAATAATACCTAGTCCTAATCGGTCGAAACGTGAGTGAATTGATTATGTTTAAGTGGCGTTCCGTGCTAGTTGCAATGATGCTGATTGTGGCACCACTAGCAGCCTGTAGTTCAGAACCAGCTGCTACGTCAGGTGATGGTGAAGGATCGGAGGAGGCGGCAGCAACAAGCCGTCTCGACACGATTTCAAGTCGTGGATCTTTGATCTGTGGTGTTAATGGTCAGCTCCCCGGATTTAGCTTTGTCGATGAGAGCGGTGAATATTCTGGGCTCGATGTAGATTATTGTCGGGCGATCGCAGCCGCTCTGTTCGATGATCCCGAAGCGGTCGAATATCGTAATCTCAGCGCTCAAGAGCGATTTACAGCGGTGCAAGCGGGTGAGGTTGATATTCTCATTCGCAACACGACTTGGACGATTAGCCGCGATACATCAGTTGGGATGGAGTTTGCGCCGACGACGTTTTACGATGGTCAAGGCATGATGGTTCCGACAGCAACCGGGTTTGAATCCTTGGAAGATATGCAAGGTTCATCCATCTGTGTGCAGTCTGGAACTACGACAGAGCTGAACTTGACGGATCAAATGCGGAAGAGAGGAGTCGAGTTTTCACCCGTGGTGTTCGATGATGAGGATGCTCTCTATGCTGCATACGCTGAAGGGCGCTGTGAAGGTTCCACGTCAGACCGTTCTCAGCTGATTGCCCGCCGCACGACATTACCCAATCCAGATGATCATCTCATCCTCGATGTGGTCATGTCTAAAGAGCCATTAGGACCCACCGTTGCCAACGGTGACTCTCGGTGGTTTGATGCGGTGAAGTGGGTTACATTTGCCACCATTCAAGCAGAAGAGTTTGGCATCAGTTCTCAAAACATCGGTGAATTTGAAACAACTGAAGATCCAAACATCGCGCGCTTCCTTGGTCAAGATGGGACACTCGGATCGGACATGGGGTTGCCGAATGACTTTGCGGCTCGCGTGATTCGCCATGTGGGCAACTACGGTGAAATCTACGAGCGAAACGTCGGTGAGCCCTTTGATTTAGAACGTGGTCCCAACACGTTATGGACTGAGGGTGGTTTGCTATATTCGCCTCCATTCCGTTAAGTCAGACAAGATGGAGGGGCGGATATCCGCTCCTCCGCGACGGGATGAAATCATTGTGTTGACGTTGTGCTTGAATCAGCGTCAAAGCCACTGAATTAACTGGATTGAGGCGAATGTCTACCGAAGAGCGGATTCCGCTGTGGCGCGATGAGCGCGTCTTGAAAATTGCTGGACAGATTGCAGTTGTCTTGATTTTGGCAGCCCTGATTTCTTGGCTGGCCAACAATCTAGTTCAAAACTACCAGTCTAGAAACCTATCATTTGGTTTCGAGTTTCTAGTAGATGAGAATCGTCCAGCCTCGTTTGGCATTGGCGACACTCCAATCCCGTATAGCCCTACCAATACGTTTGGGCGCGCCCTCTTAGTCGGCTTGCTCAACTCGTTGCGGGTGATGATTGTTGGCATCATCTTAGCCACCATCATCGGGATTATTGCTGGAATTGCCCGACTGTCTGACAACTGGCTGGTTTGTCAGATTTCGACGGTTTATGTCGAGGTTTTTCGCAATACTCCGCTTCTATTGCAGCTTTTCTTCTGGTATTTTGCGCTTTTCCTAAAACTGCCCCAAATCGAGAATCGTCTGGAGCTGCCAGGGCCGATTTTTCTAACAAATCAGGGACTGGCGCTGCCGTGGCCTGCCATCAATCCTCAGACGCTCTTGAGTGTACTGTTTTTGGTTGCAAGTGCGATCGCCGCTGTAATCATTTGGCGACGGCGTACGGCGTTGATTGTGCAGCAAGGGGCTTCGGGATCGCTGTTTCAATGGATGCTGATTGGGTTGGCGATCGCAGCCATTCTCGCCATTATCTTTGGATTTGATTGGCAACAGCCCGAATTAACAACCGTCAACGAACGTACCCAGATTCAAGGGGGCTTAAATCTTTCTCCAGAATTTGGGGCACTCCTCTTCGGCTTGACGCTTTATACTGCTGCATTTATTGCAGAAGTAGTGCGGGCAGGAATTCAATCAGTGTCAAAGGGGCAGTGGGAAGCTGCCAAAGCGCTTGGGCTGCGCCCTAATTTAGTGATGCAACTGATCATCTTTCCCCAAGCATTGCGGGTGATGATTCCACCGTTGACGAGCGAATTTCTCAACCTGGCGAAAAATTCTAGTCTGGCGACCGCAATCGGCTACAGCGATGTTTATAGCGTTGCTAATACGACTGCCAACCAAACCGGAGCATCGATTCAAATGCTGTTGGTGGTGATGGCAACCTACTTAACGATCAATCTCATTATTTCGTTGGGCATGAATGTATTCAACAAATCAGTACAGCTCAAAGAGAGATAAGCCTCCCATTTCTGTACTTGACGCACGAACTGCCATAAACGAACACTAATTTAGAATCTGACAGAATTTGCCCCGTTGACTCACCGAATTGAACCATGATTAAGAAGCGATGACCACTGCAACTCCAGATCCTAATTTTTCAGCACCCCCGATTACTCAGATTGGCCCAATCGCTTGGCTGAAGAAAAATCTCTTCAACGGCATATTTAACAGCATCTTGACGATTGTTTCCGCGTTGGTAATCTACTCGATTATCTCCAGCTTGCTGACGTGGGCATTCACCGCAGCCGAATGGCAGGTTTTATCGTCAAATATTCAACTGTTTTTTGTGGGGCGTTATCCGGCTGAGCTGATTTGGAGGGCTTGGCTGACGTTCTCAGTAGTGGTGGTGCTCGCAGGGCTAACCTGGGGAATTTTGTCGCGGGGCGATCGCCTCTTTAGCTCGGTGAGCATAGGTCTACTCGGAGCGTTTGCCATCATTTGCTACGGGTTATCTATGATTGCGGGAGGCAATGCCGTCCGTGAGGCTTGCGACGCTTCAGGGTCTTGTTTGGGGCGTTATCTAATCTCTGGATTGACAGCCGTTCCCCAACTCTGGGGAATGCTGGTGCTGCTGATCGTCAGCGGATTGATTGGGCGTGCGGTTGGCATCAAGGCTCCGATGGTTGGGTCGTGGTTGCCACTGACGTGGTTCATTTCTTTCTTTGTGATTTTCTGGCTCTTAGAAGGGGGGCTGTTTCTTCGAAAGGTTGACTTATCGCGGTTAGGGCAGACTGGGCTGCTGTTGACTCTGCTCACCGCCATTGTGAGTATTGTGTTGTCATTTCCGATTGGAGTCTTACTTGCACTGGGTCGGCAAAGCCCTCTGCCGGTCGTGAGAAGCGTATCGGTTGCCTACATCGAAGTGATTCGAGGGCTTCCCCTTATTGGTATCTTGTTTATGGCGCAGGTGATGCTCCCGCTCGTGTTGCCCGTCGGGTTGAATATTCCGACCCTGTTTCGAGCCATGGCAGGCTTAACAATCTTTAGTTCAGCATATCTAGCGGAAAATGTGCGAGGAGGGCTGCAGTCTATTCCGAGAGGGCAAGTTGAAGCAGCGAAAGCGTTGGGCTTGAATGGTGCTCTGCTAACGCTTCTAGTCGTATTGCCTCAAGCCTTGAGGGCCGTGATTCCGACAATTGTGGGGCAGTTTATTAGCCTCTTTAAAGACACGTCACTGCTCTACATTGTGGGATTGGCAGAACTGGTCGGTATTTCTCAATCTATTCTCTCAAATCCTAATTTCCTAGGAAAACATTCAGAAGTGTATTTGTTTGTGGCGGTCATTTACTTCGTGTTTTGTTATGCAATGTCATTTGCGAGTCGCCGAA
>DBGGTD010000590.1:0-3955 GCA_051162585.1 Elainellaceae cyanobacterium | reverse complement strand
GTGTGCGCAGACGAGCAGTCGGTTGGACGGTGAATAGCAAGCAATATCGTCATAGGTAAATAGAGACGTAAACGAATCGATGTCCTCAAATCCAGTGGAATCAGGATGCTGAGTCGCATCAGAGAATCTTATAAATATTATTTGAGATAATCATTCCGGTTTATATTGTCAAAGGTAAGAGCAGCCCTGTATGCTTAAAATTGGGAATTTTAAGGTGCTTTTCTGAAAAATTATCATCGGCTTTCCCGTCGAAATTTTCAGATTTTATCCTCGCTATTTTTGACGATTTTCTAGTTAGGAGATTGACTAATGCCGATTGCTGTTGGAATGGTAGAAACGTTAGGGTTTCCTGCAGTTGTTGAAGCAGCTGATGCAATGGTAAAAGCTGCTCGTGTAACGCTGGTTGGCTACGAAAAAATTGGAAGTGGCCGCGTTACTGTTATTGTTCGTGGCGATGTGTCGGAGGTCCAGGCTTCCGTCGCTGCAGGGGTTGAAAATGCAAAGCGTGTAAACGGTGGTGAAGTGTTGTCTACCCACATTATTGCGCGTCCCCATGAAAACCTAGAATACGTTCTGCCAATTCGATATACAGAAGCTGTAGAACAGTTTCGAAGTTAGATGGGTTTGTGCTGTTTCTAATACATTTATTTAAGGAAGGGAGAAAACAATGGCAATTGCTGTTGGGATGGTAGAAACATTAGGATTTCCTGCAGTTGTCGAAGCAGCGGACGCAATGGTGAAAGCTGCTCGTGTAACGCTGGTTGGCTACGAAAAAATTGGAAGTGGTCGCGTTACTGTAATTGTTCGCGGCGATGTATCAGAGGTTCAGGCGTCGGTTGCCGCAGGGGTCGATAACGTCAAGCGAGTCAATGGTGGACAGGTTCTTTCAACTCACATCATTGCCCGTCCCCATGAAAACCTGGAATATGTTCTGCCGATTCGCTATACCGAGGCTGTTGAGGCATTCCGCGAGAGTGTGACTGGAATTCGTCCCATTAGCCGATCCTAGAGTCTGATGCAAATTGCCAGAGTGTGTGGAACCGTTGTTAGCACTCAGAAGGAGTCTAGCCTAACTGGTGTCAAGTTCTTGTTAGTTCAATTGCTGGATGAAGATGGAAATCCTCTGCCAGAGTATGAAGTAGCGGCTGATAATGTAGGGGCGGGTGTCGACGAATGGGTTTTGATTAGTCGTGGGAGCGCTGCTCGTCAAACCCCTGGAGGCGAAACTCGTCCGCTTGATGCACTAGTAGTCGGAATTATTGACACGGTGAGTGTTAGTCAAGGGTTCATGTATAGCAAGCGAGAGCAAGATCGCTAGAGCAGCTACAATCTGCCAGTGATGGCTGGCTGTTTAGGTTGGAGCTTTGGTAGTGGCAATTAGACTTGTGTGATAGTGCACCTGTCGGGCGCAGAGGAACCCCGCAGAGAACTTCAGCGCCGGGAAGTAGGCTGTTTGATGGGTTAAGGTCGGTAGATTTGCTCGATCAGCGGATAAGTTTTGTCTGGCATGTTGGCTTATCAGCAATACTTGAAAGCGGATTAACTCTCTCCGGCAATATTTTGTTGATTTTGAGTATCGCGTGTTTCAGTCAGGAGATGATTGTCAATGGTTGCCCATAGCTCTGCTGCTCCCCCTACCCCATGGTCTAAAAACCTAGCCCAGCCCAAAATTCATGAGACTGCTTACGTCCATTCGTTTTCCAATATTATTGGGGACGTTTATGTGGGCGCTGATGTCCTTGTTGCGCCGGGAACGTCAATTCGAGCCGATGAGGGCACTCCATTTCATATTGGGGAAGGTTCAAATATTCAGGATGGAGTGGTTGTTCACGGTCTTGAGCAGGGTCGAGTTGTTGGTGATGATCGAAAACAGTATTCTGTGTGGATTGGTAAGGATACGTCTATTACCCATATGGTCTTAATTCATGGACCTGTTTACATTGGAAGTAACTGTTTTATTGGTTTTCGCTCGACGATTTTCAACGCACGTGTGGGCGATGGTTGTGTCGTGATGATGCATGCTCTCGTCCAAGATGTGGAGATTCCTCCTGGAAAGTATGTTCCTTCGGGATCGGTGATTACTATGCAGCAGCAGGCCGATCGTCTTCCCGATGTTCAGTCTTTGGATGTCAAGTTTGCTAATCATGTGATCGATGTCAACGATGCTTTACGCTCTGGGTATCGTTGTTCTGAAGATATTGCCTGCGTTGCTGCAATTCGTGATGAACTGGGACAAGGTCAGCAATCAATTATGGAATATAACTACAAATCAACTAACGCTAGTCAATCCAGCAATGGCTCTGGTGGAGTGCGAAGCGATCGCCTAAGTCCAGACGTCGTCAATCAGGTTCGTCAACTGCTGGCTCAAGGTCATCGGATTGGTGCAGAACATGCTGACGCGCGTCGATTTCAAACGAGTTCATGGAAGAGCTGTGCGCCTATTTCATCAACACGGGACTCTGATGTGTTTGCAGCTCTAGAAGCCTGTATGGCAGATCACGCCGGAGAATATGTCCGGCTAATTGGCATTGATCCGAGTGCGAAGCGGCGTGTCCTGGAGACGATTATTCAACGTCCAGGAGAAGCACCTAAAGCCGCTTCGAATGGCGGTCATTCCTCTCGCAGTGCGGCGCCCTCGTCATCGGGTGGAAATAGCCAGCGAGATTCGTCAAGAACAGGGGGCGATCGCCTCGATTCTGACGTGATGCAACAGGTGCGCCAGATCCTTTCGCAGGGATATCGAATCGGTATGGAGCACGCCGATGCGAGGCGCTTCCAAACCAGTTCTTGGAAGAGCTGTCCGCCCATTTCATCGACTCGCGAGTCTGAGGTGATGGCGGCTTTAAATGCATGTTTAGCCGAACATAGTGGCGAATATGTTCGCTTGCTCGGCATTGATCCAAATGCAAAGCGACGTGTCTTTGAGACTATTATTCAACGTCCAGGAGATAAGCCAACTGCTGCCTCATCTCAATCTTCCGGCACCACTGCATATTCATCCTCCTCTAATGCCTCCTCAAATCGAGGCAGCTATTCATCCGCTCAATCTGCACCCGCAAGTGTTGATTCCGATGTAGCTCGTCAAGTTGACCAGCTTCTCAGTCAGGGGTATAGGGTTGGCATGGAGTACGCTGATGCGCGGCGATTTCAGACAAGTTCTTGGAAGAGCTGTGGGTCTGTTCAGTCAACCCGCACCTCAGACGTGATTCAAGCGCTAGAAAATTGTTTGGCTGAGCATCAAGGTGAGTATGTTCGACTCATTGGTATCGACCCAAACGCGAAGCGTCGTGTTGTCGAAACCATTGTTCAGCGTCCTGGAGAGCAGCCGAGGCGCGTATCTGCGAGCAAGAGTCATGAATCATCGAGCAGTGCATCTGCTGCACCTGCCCAATCGTCTCGTAATGGCTATTCTCAATCTGTTCATAGCGCAGCCTTAGAGTCAAATACAGTACAAACTATTAACCAATTGTTGAATCAGGGGTACCGTATTGGGACAGAACATGCCGATGCGCGTCGCTTCCAAACCAGCTCTTGGCGGAGTTGTGCGCCTATCGAGTCCAGTCATACGCCTGACGTGGTGCGCGCATTAGAGGCTTGTTTGGCAGAGCATACAGGTGAATATGTACGACTGATTGGCATTGATCCAAATGCCAAGCGTCGTGTGCTGGAGACAATTATTCAACGTCCATAAACTAGGCAAATTCAGCTAGTGATTGAGCATATTGAGCATAATGCCTGTTCCTGAGGTGCAATGTCCGACTGAAGTACTATTTTATGTTTCGGGTGATGTAACCATTCATCCATCTGCGGCGATCGCATCTGAGGTATTATTACAGGCTAATGTAGGGAGTCGGATTATTATTGGAGAAGGGGCATGCATTGGGTCAGGTTCGATCATTCATGCTCATCAGGGTATCTTAGAGGTAAGATCAGGTGTAACTTTAGGAACTAAGGT
>DBGGTD010000589.1:0-2536 GCA_051162585.1 Elainellaceae cyanobacterium | reverse complement strand
AAATTACATCGCTTCAATAATCGTTTAAATGACGTCTAAATAACGTCTGAGGCACTGTAAGGCTGGTTTGGACAGACCATTCGCCTTCCGTCAACCGTAACTGCAGCTAACATCTAACTCAGAAAATTCAAAATTTCTTTTACAATCTCTTTTCACCCAAAGCTTACGGAGACCAATTATCGTGCGATCGCCCTCATTAAGCATCGTTCAATCGGGAGATATTTGGCTAAACGGTGACCTGAAAGGCAGCGTTTTTAATCTAAATTGCCCTGATGTTCGCATTTAAACCCCTGATGACGCCATGCTTCGATGTCTACAGACGACAACGGCACAACATCGTCGCACGTCGGGTGAATCCATTGTCCAAGAACCGCCCATCCAACGCTGCGGATGACATCAAGAGTGGTCTTTAGCCAAGACTCTCTATTACCCGGAACTCCTTGCTCTGGCGCAATGTCTAACTCCACCCACATTCCGTGCGATCCCAGCAGAATTTTTCCCAACCATTCTGCCCGCGGAAGATGAGTTTCAGACGTGACTAGCTTCACATGACGCGACGTCCATTGTTTAAGAATGGGAGTGCTGTAGTAAAAATTGTCAAAGGTTGAATCGGCGCATTTTTCAAGCCACACCTGATCGACGGGGCTACCAGCCCGTTGGAAAATTAGCCAAATACACGGATCTACTGACCCACCCGAAATTAATATCGAAGCGTCTGGCAATACCTGTGCCAACTCTGCAACATACATTTCTCGCTGAATGCTGCCACCTAGAACCAAAATTGTATCGACAGGACGAGATGCCGCAGACCACACCACAACTACGTTGACTAACGTCCACATAAGAACCCCCACTGCAATCAATGATCCCAACCAGCGCAGCAGCTTGACCCAGTGAAATTTCATATGACGGTAGGGTGTCTCGGTACGTCGACTCAATTTGATGAAGATATGACTTAACGAAAATTTCTAAAAGACTGTTTGTAAACTTATGTGCGGCTAAGCTTACCCATTCCTTCGGGAGTTAAGTTAGATTATCAAGAACAATTATGCCACTGAAACATCTCAGCCGTCTCTGAGACTGACTTTCGATAACGTGTGAGGAGTATATGTCGCCCTTTGTCGAACGTTTTGGGGTGGGTGATTAGGATGCTCAAGATGTTCTAGAAAGAGGACACTCTAAGAAACTGTCATACGAAGGCTACAGTTCTGCTGAGACAGTTGAGTTATGTTTAGAGCAACCCAAGTAACTAGGGTATAACAGGGCAATTTGTAGCGCTCAGTTTTTAGCTAACGGTTTGGGTGCCATTCTCAGTATTCAAGGCGTATTTGTTGATAGGTTCGGATCTCTGTCCACGACTGCCTAGATTGTGAAAATTGCATGTCAATGCTGCGTCCATTCAAGAAATCTAGCAGGTACGAAACGGTTTAGGTCTGGCGAAAGGCGAGGCTTTGGGCGCTGCCAGATGATAGCCATGTCTCAGCAGCTAAATTGCAGACTCTCATTGCGAAATCGATAATCGGCGACTTCAATGAATCAATCTCCTAAGGTGTTTCAAATCATTCATACGGCTCTGTTAAGTGGAGCGATCGCGACAGCTAGTACGATGCTATCTTTTCTGCTGCCAATGCCTATTCCTGCTGCATTGGCCTCGCTAGAAGACAGCCCTAAAGTGGTGATAGATGAAGCCTGGCAGCTCGTTAATCGAGAATATGTCGATCAGCAGTTTAATCAGGTTGATTGGCTAACCATACGGCAGGAATTACTAAGTCGCGATTACGCATCCCGCGAAGATGCTTATGCGGCATTGCGAGATGTCTTAGCTCAGCTGGATGATCCATACACTCGCTTTATGAATCCTCAACAGTATGAGGAGTTGACTAGTCAAACATCAGGAGAAATTTCTGGAGTTGGATTGCGACTCCAGGTTGATTCGGCAACGGGCCTCTTAACCGTGATTGAGCCATTGGCTAATTCTCCTGCCACAGAGGCAGGTCTACAACGGGGCGATCGCATCCTTGAAATCGAGGGGCGCCCTACCCAAGGGATGTCAGTCCGAGAGGCGTCTAACTTAATTCGAGGTGATATTGGAACACGCCTCACCTTGCGAATTGATCGAGATGGTGAGGGGCAGTTTGATATCCCATTAACTCGCGCAACCATCGAGTTAGCAGCTGTGCGCTACACGCTTCGTCAAGACAATGAGACGCGCGTCGGATATATCGCACTTAGCGAGTTTAGCGCTCACGCCGCAGAACAGATGAGAGATGCCATTCGAGACTTGACCAACCAAGGTGCAGAGGCATTTGTACTGGATTTGCGAGGAAACCCTGGCGGGCTACTCTATTCGAGTATCGAAATTTCTCGGATGTGGATGGACAGCGGCGCAATCGTACGCACGGTCAATCGCTTTGGGGATAGCGAAGAAATCGCTGCGAATCACACCGCGCTCACTCAATTGCCGTTAGCCATCTTGGTCGATAACAATTCTGCAAGCTCTAGCGAAATTTTGACGGGGGCTTTGATGGATAACGAC
>DBGGTD010000588.1:0-3068 GCA_051162585.1 Elainellaceae cyanobacterium | reverse complement strand
TTTGTTCTGCCTGCTGTTCAGTCTGTTGAACCTGTTGCTGCAACTCGGTCTTTTGTGCTCGTAAGGTCATGAGTAGTTGCTTGACTTCATGAGCACCAGGAGGTTCTACCTGTCGCGATTGTGGATTCCTAACCGAGTGGTCGTAATTTTCATTGCGCCGATCGCCTCTTTTCATAGCACCATACCAAACTTATGCAGCTTCATCTTTTAAGTATAGATTTTCCGGTTCAGACCAATCTGAAACACCCAATCAGCTTTAAGCAATCTTCAGTATTAATTCAAAGCTTCATTACAATGTGCAAAGGATCGGGAAGCTGTGAATTCCCCTCTGTACGGGCATGACATTGCATGCCCCTCCAAATATCATTCCTCGAATCAGCAATGCACCACTATAGCCCTCTCGCGTTAGGACGCTGAACGTGTGTAGAATCCGCGCGGCGCGCGGGTTCTACACACAAACCTGAGCCCGTAGGGCCATAGCACACTGACACGAGCTGTGGATTGACAAGGTGCTGCAAGTAGACTCGCAACACCATTCTCTTGCATGCGATAGAACTAGTTTCTTCGTTATGCGGCAGGACGACGACGAGGGCGCTTATGCTCAGACTTCTTCTTATAGCCTACTGCTTGCGCTTCATCGCTATCTGGACCAAAGTGTCCCCGCACAGACTCTTTCATCGCCAAAACGCGATTGTGAAATTCCCATTCAGCCAGTCGTGCAGCATCGCTTGCCGCTTTCTGAAGCATGAGCATTTCAGTTTCTTTTTGCTGCTTTTCCTGCATGACAGCATACGCTCCTTGCAACGATTTGGGTGTTGCCTCGGCCCGACCCATCGTAAATTCAGGAATGGTATGAAGCCCATGCATTGAGTCAACGTCTTGAAGAATGAGTCGAGTTTGGAGCCGTCGACTCGTGTCAGGTTGTGGCATGACAAGATTCCTATAGTAATCAAAAGGGTATAGGTTTGAAACGGTTGTGTGTTCTACCCTTTGGAGGCATGGGTAGTTTTTAGAGAAGTAATTCAGTCTTGCCAGGGAGTTGAAAGACCACAGGCTACTTCATCGTGCGATGGGGCGTCGTCTTTAACACAGCATCTGTACTTGACGCAATTGCAAATTGCTATATATGCAATGTGCCCATTTGAAGGGAAGAAATAACAGACCGCTTCCAACCCAATATGTCTCGATCTGCACTCTCAATACGTCGATCTGCGACCTCAATATGTCGATCTGCACTCTCAATATGTTGATCTGCGACCTCAATATGTCGATCTGCGGCCTCAATATGTCGATCTGCAACCTCAATATATCGATCTGCAGCGTCAGTCTTGAAGATATTGGTGATCATATTTCATACTGAAACAGCCTTATCTGCTTCAAGTCAGCCTTTAAGGTCCGCATTCACGTCCGCAAATTAGAACCACAAACCGCCATGACACGGATTCTGTTTCTGGGAGATGACATCAACACAGACGATATTATTCCAGCAAAACGAGGAACCAATGCCGACCTCAAGCACTTGGCGCACTACGCATTTGAACACCTGATTGGAGCAGGAAAACTTTCAGAGTATGATGTCATCGAAGCAGGACACAACTTTGGATGCGGGTCGAGTCGAGAGTTTGCGCCGATCGCCATTAAAGCAGCAGGCATTCAAACAGTTCGTGCTAAATCGTTTGCTGAGATTTTCTATCGCAACAGCATCAACATTGGTTTACCTCTAGATATCATTGGGCAAGACCCGCACAACCCAGTCATCGAGGCGATCGCCCAAGTGGGGGGGCTGATTCCCTTTAATCAACACCGGCTGCGCGGAGAAGTAACCATTCTTAAATGTCAAACTCCTCCTCGCCCCATGACTATGGTTGAAAAACTCCTTGCAGCCGCATCTGGAAATGCGTATGTGCAGCCGGGAGAGGTGGTGTTTGCAGCCGTTGACTTAGCGATGTCTCATGATGCGATCGCTGGCCCTGTGGGTCAACTGTTTCATCAGCATTTTGGAGAGGATGCAACGGTTTGGGATGCTAAAAAGATCGTGCTTGTCGCCGATCATTTTATTCAGGTCAATGATATTCGCCACGATCCTCATGCCACTCTGATGTATGAGCAAATGGTTGAGTTTGCTCGTGAACAAGGCTGTCATCTGCTCGACATCATTTCTCCTGGAGAAGCAGCGGGTATTTGTCATGTACTTCTGCCTGAACAAGGCTTCATCCGCCCCGGCATGATAATCGCAGGAACAGACTCCCACAGTTGCACCTATGGAGCCTTTGGCTGCTTTTCGACGGGTGTTGGCACGACCGACATGGCAAACATCTTTGCGACGGGTGATATGTGGATTCGAGTGCCGCCAACGCTGCTCATTGAGCTGTCAGGCACGTTGCCATCGCATATCAGCGCCAAAGATATCATGCTGTTTATATTGGGGCAGATTGGCTGCGATGGAGCAATGGGGAGAGTTATTGAGTTTCGCGGTCGCATCATCGAGCAACTGCCCATAGATGAGCGGATGACCCTATCAAACATGGCGATCGAATGTGGAGCTATGTGTGGCGTGATGCCCGTGGATGATATGACTCGCAACTATATCCAACGCCATACAGCAGACGGCATCGAGGCCATTATTGAAAACATTATCGAAGATGAAAATGCGGTGTATGAACGAATCTATTCATTTGATTTGAGTCAGCTAGAACCGCAGATTGCCTGTCCCCCCAAACCTGATCAGGTCGTAGGAATCAGCGAATTAGGAGACGTGTCGATTACGCGAGCCTTTATCGGCTCATGTACGGGGGGAAAACTCTTTGACCTAGCCCAAGCTGCCGACGTGCTCAACGGTCATAGAGTTGACCCAACAGTAAGTTTATTCGTCGTTCCAGCCTCTCAAGCAATTCGGCAGCAGGCTGAAGCGCTGGGCTATTTAGACATTTTAGAAAGAGCAGGTGCGCAGGTTCTCAAATCAGGCTGCGGGGCATGCATTAATTCTGGATTAGGAGTTTTAGGTCAGGACGAAGTGGGCATCTATGCGACGAATCGAAACTTTAAGGGGCGAAGCGGTGACCCAACCG
>DBGGTD010000587.1:0-4843 GCA_051162585.1 Elainellaceae cyanobacterium | reverse complement strand
GTTAAAAACGGTCGTCAAATCTGATACAAGACTCACTAAGCTTTTACTATATCTCAGCATTTAGAACCAATGATAGAAGGGAGATGTCGCGTTTTCGAGCACCTGAATTCGTCTCCTAGCATCAATTGTATTCATCTATGTTGAGCATGACGCTAGACTAGGTAAGCATTGCAACTCTTAGGCTGAGTCATGATGTTAGGAGTTCCCTGATCCGCTATCTGCAGAGGCTATGACGCTTACCCAACATTCTCCACTGAGTCGCCAGCCAAAATCTCGGCAAATTTCTCGAACGGTAGGCAAGTCCTTTCGTTCGCTCATTATCATGCTGATTGTGTCGCTCATCTTGCCCGTCGGGATGGGAAGTCGCTTAGCCTACTTGCAGCTAGTTCAGGGCGATCGCAACCGACAGCTTGCAGAAGATAACCGAATTCGGCTGATTCCCAAGAACCCTGAGCGGGGCAAGATTTTAGATCGAAACGGCAAAATTTTAGTCGGAAGTCGATTATCTTATTCGGTGTATTTGTGGCCTATTAGCAACAAGCAACGCGAATGGACGGCGATCGCACGTCGGCTTTCTCAGATTTTAGAAATTCCGGCAGATGAAATTCAAAAGCGTTTGGGACAAGCCGGATATGATTCTCCATTTCTCGTCAGAATTGCACGAGGAATCAGCCCCGCCAAACTCACGGCTCTTGCTGAATATAGTCAAGAGCTCAAGGGAGTTCAGGTTGAAGCCGAAACAGAACGTAACTATCCCTATGGCGATTTAGCAGCACATGTTTTGGGATATACGGGTGAAATGAGCGATGAGGAGCTCCAGAGATATCAAGATCAGGGGTATCGTCTGGGAGATGTTATCGGTCAGATGGGAGTTGAAGCTGCGTTTGAGCCTCGTTTACGAGGGGAATGGGGCGGTCAGCAAGTTGAGGTTGATGGTGCAGGGCGCGTTTTAAGGATATTGGGAGAAAAAATCTCTCAACCCGGAAATGATGTGCATTTGACCCTCGATATAAGCGTTCAGCAAGCCGCTGAGAAAGCGTTGGGCGAGCGCACGGGGGCGATCGTAGCCCTTGATCCGCGCAATGGTGCTGTACTGGCGATGGTGAGTCGCCCTGCGTTTGATCCCAATATTTTCTCAACCCACATCACGGATGCTCAATGGCAGCAGCTTCAGAGCAAAGAATATCCATTCCTCAATCGTGCCCTCCAAGGCTATCCGCCTGCTAGCACGTTTAAAATTGCAACAACGACGGCTGCGATTGAGTCAGGGCGATTTTCTCCAAGAACGGTATTGCAAACGTACCCCTTCATCACGGCTGGAGGAATTCAGTTTTGGGATTGGAACCGAGCCGGATTTGGTCCGCTGGGCTTCATTGGTGCGATGGCATGGAGCAGCGACACCTTCTTCTATCAAACCGCTATGCGCATGGGTGAGCAACCATTGATCCAATGGACTCGTCGATATGGGTTTGGGCAAAAGACCGGCATTGAAATTGCGAGTGAAGAGTCTTCGGGGCTAGTGCCAGACGAAGAATGGAAACTCGAAGAAATTGGTGAGCCTTGGTATCAAGGAGACACTATTAATATGTCGATTGGTCAAGGATATATGCAATCCTCGCCGTTACAGGTCGCCATCATGTTTGCAGTCGTTGCTAATGGAGGCGATCGCGTCACTCCTCACCTGCTCAAAGACGACGAAGCCGCTCAAACCTGGCGGGAGTCAATTGGGCTACAGCCCGAAACGCTACGAGTGTTGCAGAAAGGTCTGCGTCAGGTGATCACTGGAGGCACAGGCACCGCATTAAATGTATCAACTCTGCCTCCCGTAGCAGGCAAGAGCGGAACTGCCGAAGATCCGCCCCGCGACTCTCATACGTGGTTCGGGGCGTATGCGCCCTATGACAATCCAGAAATTGTGGTCGTCGCATTTGGGGAAAACTCTGGCGGCGGCGGCGGTTCGGTGGCAGCCCCGATGGTTCGCCAAGTCTTAGAAGCCTATTTCAATGGAACTCAACCCACCGAAACAGCGACACCTTCGGCGGTAATCACCGATTAGGTGAATGATTATGAGATTGATTGATTACACAGAAAACCGTAACAAATTCTCAAGAAAACCGAACTCTAGTTAACTGACACAGTGTAGGGTGCCCAGATATAATGTAATCAGGAAAACAAAGCGAGGGGCTGTAACGGTTTCGACGTTTTGGCGAAAGCTACCTTATGACGCAGGTCGAGAGTGAGTCTACTCTCGTAAATCAAGACTCAAACAAAAAGTAAGTGCGAATAACATCGTTCCTTTTGCTCGCAAAGCGGCTCCTGTTGCTGCTTAATTAAAACTCTTAGCGAGCGCTCATGGCTTGACTCCGTTAAGGGCTATGGGCACAACCCCAACGGATGCTCTAGTCGTTTGCCTCTGGTCAACGGCTAGCTAAGACTTCACCAGAGAATCCTATCGTTCGGGATAATGAACGATTCCCGCCTTGAGGACAAGATAGGCTAAACCTGTGAATGAATGAGGTATTAATACCCAGAGCGGACACGGGTTCGACTCCCGTCAGCTCCATTTTTAAGAGATGTCTTGGTAGTTAGCCTTTCATCGTCGAAGTTAGTATTAGTGACTATAAGGGTGCTTATAAAAGCACCCTTTTTTGCATAGCAAATACTCAGTTACAAAGCTTTCTTAACTGCTAAGAATTTTTAACCCATCCTCTGAATTTTGAAATCTTTAATGATCCATAAACGCTACCGTTGAAAATCTGCGAATTTCACATATCAAATTGCACTCAAAACCAAAGTTATTAAGGTAAATTCCCGATAGCGACGAATATATCTGAAAAACTTAAAATTAGGATTGATGTCTGTCAAGGAGAGCATTGACGTGAAGTTTATTAGATTCAATCACCCTTGAGCGTATCTTGGATGATCATTATGGATTATGAAAATCTCAAGATATTTATCTGTAGATCGTGGAAAATCTGAAACTACAAATAGTTAATCAAACGAATTGTCTACTCCTAAAGATTTAATCTTGATGCACACTGTGCATTAGCACCATGATGACCTCGCTTGATCAGATCATTCAGCCCTGTCCAATCGTTGTTTCGCCTCAAACACCAGTAGAACAGGTCATTTCATTGATGAATCATCATGAATTGAGCTATGCAATCATTGCAGATGCAGGTCAAATCAACGGCATCTTCACTGAACGGGATCTGATTCACGCGGTGGCAACAAAGCAGTTTTCGCTAGAGTGGCCCATTTCAGATTTGATGGTATCTACTGTCATTACCTTCAACATCGAGCTAGATCAACCGAATATTGAAGGTATTCTCCAGCGAATGAGTCAACATCAAATTCAGCAGTTACCGGTTGTAGATGCCCACAATCAACTTCTAGGAGTCATTACCCATGCCAATCTCGTGCGATCGCTCGATTCTGATAAACATCCTGCCCAGATTAAAGAGTTACACCACAAAGATCTTGACAACACCGATGGTGCTCAAGCCTTGCAAGAAAGTGAGGGATGCCTTCGCTCTATTTTAGATAGTTCACCCTATTCTATTTTTCTCAAAGATTTGCAGGGGCGATACATCTATGCCAACTCTGCTTATCAATGCATGACTCAGCTTCGTCAAGACCAACTCATCAGCAAAACTGACTTTGACATTCTCTCAAATGAGGCAGCTTTAGGGTGTCAGACTAGCGACAACGCCGCCCTAACAGCAGGCCATCCCTTGGTGTTTGAGGAAGAGGTGCCCCTTGCTGAAGGACTGTGTACGTTGCTGATGACAAAATTTCCCTTGCTTGATCACAATGATTGTCCGTTTGCGGTGTGTGGCATTGCACTCGATATTACTGGACGCAGGCGGGCTGAGGAAACCTTGCGGCAGCGCGAGCAAGAATTTCGAGCATTGGTGGAAAATTCTCCAGATGTAATTTCCCGCGTTGATCGTAACTATCGATTTGTATACATCAACCCGCGTATTGAGGAAGCAACGGGTATCCCATCCGCGCATTGGATTGGCAAAACTGAATTAGAAATGGGGTTTCCCGAAACACTTGTAAATCCTTGGTACACTGCATTACAGCATGTATTTGATACGGGGGAAGAATTCATTTACGAATCAGACTTTCCATCATCAGATGGAATGAAATATTGGTCAGTTCGGATGGTTCCAGAGTTTGGTGAAGATGGCTCGGTTCAGAATGTTTTGAACATTGGTCGAGACATCACTGACTACAAGCACGCCGAACTTGAACGGATTCGGAATCACGATTTGCGAGAGGCAATTTTTAACAAATCAGCTGATGCAATCTTTGTTGTCGATCCAGAAACGTTGTTAATTATTGACTGTAATGATCGAGCAGTCGAATTATTTGAAGCCAATGATAAAAGTACCCTACTGAATATAAAAGGGTATACGCTCCAAAAACGTCCGTTTACGAATCAAGAGATTGAAGAAAGCAGACGGGCGGTTGATCATCAGCATTTTTGGAGCCAAGAGGTTGAATATGTCACCTTAAAAGGAAATGAATTTTGGGGAAATTTAGCAGCGACGCAAATTTGCGTGGCAAATCAGACGTTTCATTTGGTGCGAGTGACCGATATCAGCAATCGCAAACGCAGTGAAGAGTCTTTGAGAAAATATGAACGCATCATTGCTGCGAGCACGGATGGAGTGGCACTGGTTGATACTAACTACGTCTATCAAGTGGCAAATCAAGCTCATCTCGACTGGCATCGGCTAGAGAGCAGTGACGTTTTAGGCCATACTGTTGCAGATTTGATTGGTGACGACGTTTTCGAATCGGTGATTCGGGAGCCGCTCGACCAGTGTTTATC
>DBGGTD010000586.1:0-2204 GCA_051162585.1 Elainellaceae cyanobacterium | reverse complement strand
GCCCCCGCGCCGCGGGGGCTCTACACACGTTTAACGTCCTAACGCGAATGGCTGACGCAGAGATTTTTTGTGTTGAGACGGTATCGGTTAGCCTCAGCCCTGTAGTTTCATGTAGTATGCTCAGAATTACAGGATCTATTTTATTGAGTTTATTGAGTGACCCGTTTGAGATCTATATCTCAAATTCACTCTAAGTCCGTTGATCCGCTATTTTTTCAGGAGGGAGAATTTCCATGCAAACACTGAACCGCACCCCAACAACCGATATGGAGGTTACCAGCATCCGATTAGAGCGAGGATTAAAAGAAAAGCTTAAAATTCTTGCTGGTAATCAGGGATATCAGGCTCTCATTCGAGAGGTGCTTTGGGATCATGTGCGGCAGCAGTCTGAAGATTATCAGTCAACTTGGACTCGTCACGATATTCGTGCAAGCGTTGAGGCGATCGCCCAGCGAGAAGAACGGTGTGCGCTCACTGGGAGTGTGATTCGACCCCATGAGTCTATGCTGCTGGGATTGCTGCCTAACGGAAATATGGTTCCGCTTAGTCCGACAAGTCTAGATAATTGACCCTTATGCCAATCCGCAGAATCCTTGCTACCCATCAGCAACCTGTAGAGATGCAGCACGCTGCATGAGTGTCAACATCCTGAGTAAAACTGACAAAACGTTGATTCGCAGCAGCTAAAACTTTCACTACACGGGCGAAACCCGCTTTTATCCAGAGTGGGGTCGCCCCTATGCGGGTTTGGCATCACCCGATCTTCTATAAATACTCGTAAGCAGCCTTCCGGATATTTTTTTATACCTGCTATTTTTTAAATTAAAACGGTTAAAAATTACTGAAACTCTGATCCAGATTCAGTAGCTAGATTTTAGTAGAGAAATAAGCGATGTCCGGCAACGTCAGCAAATATTGGTTTGTCTCATTAGAAAATTTACTCCAGGATGGTGGAGTTCCACTGAGGCGTGCTGATTCACCTATCTTAGAGGGCGATCGCCTGATGGCGCAGGGGAGTCCGTTCACTATTTCCCTCGAAAGTTTTCATGTGGTTAAAAAACTAGATCGGAAAATAGGCGGCAATGATTTACTAGTGCGCTCGTGGACGATGTACGGCAGCGAACCTCCTGTGGAAATCGTACATTTTTTCAGGAAAAATGTTGGCGAAAACTTCATTGGCGAAAATCTTGCTGTCGAGCACATGTTTGCTGACCAAAGCTATAACAGTGAAACGGTAGAGATTAATCTACAAATTCTTGAGGTAGACGGGCATTCTAATATTGAGCGAGATATCAAAACAGTAGCTCAATTTTTAGGTGCTGTGTTCCCTACAATTCTCCCCTTCACCAGCATTGCGTCTGGGCTATATGCAAGCCTGAGCGATATATTTAAACACCAACATGATCTCGCATTTTCTGCTTCCTTAGAACTGCATGGGGAGGCAACGTATCGGCCCAATTATGGATATATTCCCTTTCGATGTGGGGCATATGTCTTCTTCGAAAATGACGTTGATGGGAGCATGTATAAGCTTCGAGATCTTAAAGTCGAACCGATGGTAATCAATCAAAATTCTACTGCGCTTGATTACATAGTGGTTAAAGTTATTCCTTTATTTATTAACTCGCTGAATAGCGAAGACCTGTTGGCAAATCAACGACTCGCAGCGAGTCTCTTTCAAGCAAATGCACAACGAGAGTTCGCCATACCTGAGGCAATACTCAAAAAGTTAGAACAAAAAGTAGCGTCATTTAAGATGCTTCAAGACATGATTAGAAAAGCTAAATATCTTGAGGATTTAGCCGAATATTATAAGTTGAAAAAACTTCAAGAGACAGCAGGTAATCCAGGCTCAATCAAGAAACACCTCGATCAAGAAGAAAGGCTTCAGGCAATCGCAACAGAACTGAAAAGAAATCTGGAGGGGTTCTAAATTTTTTGGATCAGGTGAAACGAATTTCACGACATGATTCATATTTTTATCATGCGGAACAGCAACTTTTTGGAGAAACCTGATAAAGTCTAATCCAAGAGCGTTAAGAATTGACAGGGTACGTGGCGTATGAAGATTCTTCACGGCACTTGGATTCCAAATTCAACTCAAGACTTTATCCAGGCAGGATATTTTTATCTTTGGGTAGAAACATCTGAGCGTAAACGCCAACGCAAGACGAGCGATCGCCATCCCTGGCAGTTGGCAGAGG
>DBGGTD010000585.1:0-8093 GCA_051162585.1 Elainellaceae cyanobacterium | reverse complement strand
CCTGCCTGCGTTTTAGTATGTGGACTGGGGAGCTTGGGGCAACATTGTGTTGCCCTGCTTAAAGAGTTTGGTGTCCGGGTCAATGCGGTTGATTTAGTCCCGCCAGAAAGTTGGGAAATTTCGACAATCCCCCAATCTTTAAACGGATTATGGACTGGGGACTGCCGACATAGCGATATCTTAGAGGCGGCGCAAATCCAGCAATGTCGAGCGGTGTTGCTCGTGACATCCGATGAGCGCGTCAATATTGAAGCAGCGTTTGCGGCAAGGCTAATCAATCCACGCATTCGACTGGTTGTGCGATCGTCTAAGCAAAATCTAAATCAGCTTTTAGAGCAGCAGCTTCAAAACTTTGCAGCATTTGAGCCCACTCAGCTTTCAGCGCCAGCGTTTGCTCTCACCGCGCTCGATGAGGAGATTCTAGGATTTTTCAATATCGACGACCAAATCATGCACGTCATCCAGCGCAAGATTCAACCGAGCGATCGCTGGTGCAATGTGCGCCAAGTATATGAACTGAACAGTCGCCACCGCCAAATTTTAAAGCATCGTCCGGCATCGTCCTCGGATGAGCTGTCCAATTCATCAAGCCAATTTTATGATTGGAATCCTGATGCCATCATTCAGCCGGATGATTGGCTGATCACCCTTGAAGCGTCACCCTATCTCCTCACGAAAGCACCCTCTGCTAAACCTGATATCACTCGAACTAAAAGTAGAGGGTTACGGTACATTATTCAGCATTTGAATTGGGCGAGTTTCAAACGCACCTTCACTCAATTTTGGAGACAGAGCGATCGCCACCAAATTCATCGTGTCGTCGCGCTGTGTGGTGTGACCGTAATCGCATTGCTAAGCCTTGGAACACTCTTGTTCTGGTTGTTTTATCCAGGCACCCGCTTACCCGACGCCTTCTACGCCACGGTTGTTTTATTGCTCGGTGGCTATGGCGACCTGTTTAGCGAATTTGAATTGACCGTGCCCATTCCTTGGTGGTTGCGGTTTTTTGGTCTAGGACTGACGCTAGCAGGCACAGCATTTGTAGGAGTTCTTTATGCGCTATTAACCGAGAATTTGTTGACCATGCGGCTGCAATTTTTGCGGCGGCGTCCGCCATTGCCGCAGCAAAATCATATTGTGGTAATCGGGTTAGGTCGAGTGGGGCAGCGCGTCGCCGCTTTGCTGCAAGAGTTGAAACAACCGCTGATCGGCATGATGCAGAGCACTCCCACTCCAGATTTACTCCCTCAGATTCCAATCATTTCTGGAGATCTCAATCAGGCGATCGCCCAGATCAATCTAGCATCTGCCAAGAGCATCATCGCCGTCACTGAAGACGAGATGCAGAACTTAGAAATGGGGCTGATGGTTCACGACGCCAACCCCCACAGCCGCATTGTGATTCGTACCTATGACCAGCGATTTAGCAACTACATCGCCGGGCTCTTTTCGTATGCCCAGGTGCTTTGTGTGTCTGCCCTCTCCGCAGAGGCATTCGTCGCAGCCGCATTTGGTGAGAATGTCCTCAGTCTCTTTCGACTTGACCATACAACCGTGCTAGTCACTGAATATCGAATTGAAGCCAATGATACTTTGAACGGGCTATTGCTGTCAGAAGTGGCGTATGGGTACGATGTGGTACCGATCTACCATCAAAAATTGGCGCATGATTCCCCTAAATTTATGCCGTCTGACGACATTCGACTGAGAGAGGGCGATCGCCTGATTGTGTTGGCGACGAGTGAAGGATTGAAGCGCATCGAACAGGCAAAAATGGCACCTCGGCGGTGGAACGTAATCATCGAAACTGCATTAACTCCGCAGGCTAGCTTTGATGGCGGCACTGAAATTGCTCTAATTTCAGGATGTCGCATTCACGACGCCCGAGAATGTATGAAGGATCTCCCCAAAACGCTACCGACTCCGCTGTTTAAACATCAAGCAAAGCGGCTGGTGAGAAATCTGAGCAAGATTCAGGTCTTGGCACATGTCAAAGAACCGAGCGATCGCCCCCAATCGTAGTCAGAACCAATACCGACTCGCAAAGTCATACAACGCTTGCTGCATCACCGATCAACCCACTCCGGCACATATCGCCATGCGGTTCGTAGCTCTCGATCGAGCGGTTTGTAATGGGGCTCTTTTTCGCCCACCAAGGCCCAAAACTTTGCCGAATGATTCAGGTGAACCGTGTGACACAGTTCATGGATAAACACATAGCGAACCAGATCATGCGGCAGAAACAAGAGCTTGTAATTGAGGCTGATAGATTTGCGACTCGAACAGCTTGCCCATCGGGTCTTCTGCCCCCGAACAGACATGGCGCTATAAGACAGTTGAATGGTTTGACTAATGTCTTGAAGCCAGGGGCCAAAGTGAATTTGCGCTTGCTGGCTCAGCCAGTGTCGCAATAGGGGATAGCAGATATCCGGTGAAATATCCAGGGTATGGAGAATCAGACGCCCCGGCTGCAACACTGAGATAGACGGGGTGACCCGTTCAGTCAGCCGGTAATCAATCGTCCACTCTTCAGAGAGCGATCGCAGCAAAACCTGAGTAGGCAAGGGTTCTTCAGGCTTAGGCGAGAGCGATCGCCTTTCTGCCTCGATTCGATGGAGGTGTTTCTCAATCCAGCTTTGTCGCTTCGCCAAAATTTTAGCCAACTCACGGCGATCAAACCGAGGCGGGACAACAACTTCCACCTCACCCAAGTGAGAGACTTTAATCGACACGTGCTTTGCACGCTTACTCTCTCGAATCTGATAGTCGTTGTCAATCCGATCCGTTTGACCCAATCGATCAAGCTGGCGAGATGCTGGGTTGACCATGGAGCGTTCCTATCGTGTTGGAGTGCCAGTTTGATTAATTATTCAGATTGATCCGTCAAACTGAATCACTCTGCTGTAGAAAATCGAGCAAAATTTGTTGGTGAGGCATTCCGATCGGACATATCTTTCTGGCTCGCTTAGAAAACCGATAGCCTTGGTGAATGTGCTCGATCGAGAATAGGTCTAAGTCCCATCCTTCACCGAGGACTAGTTTATCAATGGAAACGTCTAATAATCCATAGAAGACATATCGAATCACGTTTAAATTGTCATAGCAGCCAATTTCAGTCAGAGCGGGAGGGCAATAGCCAATTTCTTCAAGGAGCTCTCGCCTCATACTCGTTTCAGGCGTTTCTCCAGGTTCGATATGCCCACCAAAAAACGCCCAATGTCCTGGATACGCAATAGTCGGAATGTCATCACGAAGCTGCATGAGAAATTGGTCATTCTGTCGGAGGATGGCTCCGACGACTCTAGGTCGAGCATCAGCGGCTAGCGGCATAGAGGAGGAATAAAACGTCATGAATGGGATATAAGGCGTAATTTGCCTACTCATCTACGAGGGGTTCTAGCTGGTCTAACTCATGAATGTAAATGTCGCTAGCGTCTTGTCCGAGTTCAGGGAAGTCTTGAACACGCACCTCTCCCAAAATTCGCACGCGATCGCCCGACTGAAGCTGAGAATCTGAGGTCAATACCCAGATAGTGCCTGAATCATCGTGCAGTTGATAGACCTGTGCGTCGATCAAGGGAATGCGATCGCCCACCGTTCCCTGGAGATAAACGGTCCGCCCAGCCGCCGAAGGAGTATCAATCGACTCAACTGAACGAACTCTGCGAAACCAATCTGACGGAAATATTCCCCAATCAGATAACATCGCTGGACTACACGCTTGGATCCCAAATAAAAGAATTAATCCACCCAGCCAACCCCTCATGGCAGATCGATAGACAGCCATCTTGTTACACGTCAAAGTCAATCCATTCATGAGTCAGTGCATTCATGAGTCAGTGCGTTGATTTTTTAAGGGTTTAAATCATTCTTCTCAAACGCGCAACCAAATCTGAGACACTAAATCTGAGACACTATATGAGAGTTAAATCGCTCATTATAGACACCGAATCTGAATCTCACTTTACTCTACTTCAGCATGCCTGGTTTATTGGATGGTAAAGCGTTAGCGAAGACAATTCAGACTGATTTGGCTCAACAGGCGCAAATGCTTAGCGAAATCGCGGGTCGTCCCCCTGGTTTGGCCGTCTTGATGGTCGGTGACAACCCGGCTAGTGCGGCCTATGTGCGAGGCAAACAAAAGGCATGTGCGCGGGTTGGCATTGCCTCGTATGGTCAACATTTTCCGACCGAAACCTCTCAAGCCGAACTAGCACACACCATTGATGCTCTCAACCAAAATGACCATGTCGATGGAATTCTAGTTCAACTGCCGTTGCCTGCCCATCTTGATGCAGTCGCACTCCTCAAGCAGATTGTTCCTGAAAAAGATGCTGATGGGCTGCATCCCTATAATATGGGGCAGCTACTGAGAGGAGAAGCGGGGTTGCAGAGCTGCACTCCCGCTGGAGTCATGCGCCTCTTAAACGAGTATGATATTTCTCTCAAGGGGAAGCAGGCCGTCGTCATCGGACGCAGCATTTTGGTGGGCAAGCCGATGGCGATGCTGTTGCTGGCAGCCGATGCAACGGTGACGATAGCGCATTCTAAAACCCAAGACCTGGGGGCGATCGCCCAAAGTGCAGATATTTTAATTGCAGCAGCGGGGCGCGCTGGATTCATCACCCGCGATATGGTCAAACCGGGCGCAGTGGTCGTCGATGTTGGGATCAACCGAGTCAGCGATCGCACGGGTAAACCTTGCCTGGTGGGAGATGTTCAATTTGATGAGGTTCATGCCATCTCAGACTGGATTACCCCTGTGCCTGGCGGCGTAGGTCCGATGACCGTCACCATGCTGTTGCACAATACAGTCTGGAGCTTTCGCCAGCGCCTTCAACTTTGATCCACCGTCCAGAGTTAAGTCACCGAGTTTCACCGAAGCCACAATTTCCTGCGAATATAGTTGAGGATATGACTAGTTCTAAACGCATGGTCGTGACAGACGATACCCGTTCATCCCAATCCAACTTTGACTTGATGGACTATTTGACCCAGCGCAAAGCCTTGGTTGAGCATGCCCTAGAGCAGTCCATCACTGTCGTCTATCCGGAGCAAATTTATGAAGCAATGCGCTACTCGCTGCTGGCAGGAGGGAAGCGGCTGCGTCCCATTCTGTGTTTGGCGACCTGCGAAATGACGGGTGGCACCATTGATATGGCACTGCCAACGGCCTGTGCCCTCGAAATGATTCATACGATGTCATTAATCCATGATGATTTGCCCGCGATGGATAATGACGATTATCGTCGAGGCAAACTCACCAACCATAAGGTATATGGCGAAGCGATCGCCATTCTAGCGGGGGATGGGCTACTCGCCTACGCCTTTGAATTTGTTGCCACCCAAACCCACAACGTGCCCCCTAACCTCATCTTAGATGTGGTTGCGCGGCTAGGGCGTGCCGTAGGAGCTGCCGGGCTCGTCGGCGGGCAGTCGGTCGACTTAGAGTCTGAAGGACAGCACGATGTGTCGATCGAAACCCTTGATTTTATTCACCAACATAAAACAGCCGCACTTCTAGAAGCCTCAGTGGTATGTGGTGCAGTGCTGACGGGTGCTTGCCAACAGGATATTCAACGGCTATCTCGGTATGCTCAGCATATTGGCTTAGCCTTCCAAATTGTGGATGACATTTTAGACATCACCGCCACGCAAGCCGAACTTGGGAAAACCGCTGGAAAAGATTTACAAGCACAAAAAGCTACCTATCCCAGCATCTGGGGAATTGATGTCTCTAAACAAAAAGCTCATCAGCTCATCACTGCCGCCAAAACTGAGCTCAAACCGTTTGGCGGGCTTGCTCAGCCGCTGATGGCACTTGCAGACTTTATTGTTGCCCGTACGAATTAAACCTATAGACGATCATGCAAGACTTCTGGCATATCTTGGACAACCGAGTGTTGGTCATTGCACTGATAGCTTGTCTCTCAGCTCAAGCGCTTAAACTGCCGATCGAATTTGCCCGGTATGGCAAAGTGAGTGTGAAGACAGTCTTTGAAACAGGTGGAATGCCCAGTGCTCATTCGGCTCTTGTGGCAGCATTAGCATCTGGAGTTGGGCAAACGATAGGCTGGAGTAGTGCAGAATTTGCGATCGCCTTTGTTGTGGCTATTGTTGTCATGTATGATGCGGCAGGGGTTAGACAAGCCGCAGGTATCCAAGCTCGGATTCTCAATCAAATTATTGACGAATTATTTCGTGAACACCCGACATTCAACGAAAATCGACTGAAAGAATTGCTAGGGCATACCCCGGTTCAAGTCATTGCCGGGCTAGCACTCGGGATTGCAATATCTTGGGTGGCGTCTCCCGCCTACCAAACCGGAATCTAATATCTTTTGACGTTTATGCTAACGGTTGCACTACCCAAAGGCGCACTCCTAAAAGACAGTATTCGCTTGCTCCAGCAAATTGGGCTAGATTTTAGCGTGCTGTTAGATGATTCTAATCGACAGCTTGAAGTGTGGGATTCAGCCCACAGTGCCAAAGCGTTACTCGTGCGTAATTACGACGTGCCCGTCTATGTTGAATACGGGCAGGCTCAGCTTGGCATCGTCGGATATGACATTTTGCGAGAAAAGCAGCCCCAGGTTGCTCATCTCGTCGATCTCAAATTTGGCAACTGCCGCATGTCGATTGCCGTTAAAGCCTCTAGCCCGTATCGTTCTGCGCTCGACTTGCCTCCCCACTGCCGCGTCGCCTCAAAGTTTGTTAACTGTGCCCGTGACTATTTTCAGCAGGTTGATTTACCTGTCGAGCTAATCTCGCTGTATGGATCGGTTGAATTAGGGCCAATCACCGGAATGTCAGAAGCCATTGTTGACTTGGTCGCAACCGGACGGACGCTGAAAGAAAACAACCTCATCGAAATTGATCCACTCTTTGAAAGCACCGCTCGACTCATTGCTAATCCGCTCAGCTATCGCCTCGATGTAGACGGGCTACACCAGCGCATTGATCGAATTCGAGACATCACAATGGCGATCGCCTAGTTGGGCATCTCGGATCTGCATCGTTCACGAATTTGTTCCCAGATCTTCATCGATAGTTTATGACCGAATTATTTTTCCTTAACAAAGAACTTCCTACTATAGATTTAAGTTCAAAGCGGATTTGAAAACCTATTCGAAACCTCTATTAGTACATCGCCCCGGCACCTATATATAGCCGGGGCTTATTATTTGGCGCGTTTAGAAATTTAGTGCGTTTATAGTCCTACGGACTCAGGTTTGTGTGGTGAGCCCCCGCGGCGCGGGGGCTCACCACACGTTTAACGTCCTAACGCGAGAGCGTAAGGCTATAGAAATCATGGGATTGCTCTATTCGATTCAAGCGATTGGGCACTGTTGATCAGGAAGTCCATCCCAATAACCAGATCGTCTTCTGCTTTACTAAATCGTAATATTTCAAAGCCGTGCCCCCTTTAATCTTGTAGGATGAGTCATTAAAGCCATTCAGTTGCAGTATTTAATAGTCCTGGTTTTATATGACTGTGGTGCAGCCTCAATCTGTTGATCTATCTCAGCCTCATCAAAAGGCAAAGGCACTTCCACCCGGAAAAGTTCGGCCAGCGAAAGCTCTTTGCAGTGAGTGCGGTCTATGCGACACCCACTACATCCACTATGTCAAAGAGGCGTGCGCATTTCTCAATCAGCAAATTGCCGACCTTGAAGAACAAACGCATGGGCGATCGCGCGATTTAGACATCTCTGATGATTGGTACTTTGGGGTGCGCCAGACCATGATGGCAGCTCGCAAAAAAGAACCCATTGATGGCGCTCAATGGACTGGAATTGTCAGCACGGTGGCGATCGAGATGTTGAGTCGAGGGCTAGTCGAAGGGGTGGTTTGCGTCCAAAATACCGCCGACGATCGCTTTCAACCAATGCCCATCGTCGCTCGTACGCCCGAAGACATTTTAGCCGCACGCGTCAATAAGCCAACCCTGTCCCCCAATCTGTCTGTGCTAGAGCAGATTGAACAGTCTGGCATGAAACGGGTGTTAGTGATTGGTGTCGGATGTCAAATTCAGGCGCTTCGAGCGGTTGAGCAAACGCTCGGGCTAGAAAAGCTATATGTATTAGGAACCC
>DBGGTD010000584.1:0-9125 GCA_051162585.1 Elainellaceae cyanobacterium | reverse complement strand
GAACGTGTGTAGAGCCCCCGCGCCGCGGGTCTCACTACACAAACCTGAGTCCGTAGGACTATAAAGAGCTACGTTGCGCCTTTTTATCGTTGAATCTGATATGAAATGTCTATGAAAGTTGCCACTTGGAATGTCAATTCGATTCGCACCCGCATCGAGCATGTTGTCAACTGGCTGGAGGATAATCCGGTTGATGTGCTTTGCTTACAAGAAACCAAAGTGGTTGATGCAGATTTTCCGCGATCGCCCTTTGCCGAACTGGGCTATCACATCTATGCAGTAGGGCAAAAATCATACAACGGGGTGGCGCTATTGAGCAGAGCGCCTCTCGAAGATATCAGCGCTGGCTTTGCACCTATTGTTGGGGAGGCGATAGCAGCCGACTTTGATGAGCAGAAGCGGGTTATTACTGGGGTTTTGAATGATGTTCGGATTGTAAATCTGTATGTGCCGAATGGGGCATCTGTGGGAAGCGAGAAGTATGACTATAAGCTGCGCTGGCTACAGGTGCTGCGAGACTATTTGAAGGCTTTGCTCAATGATTCTCCCAAGCTGCTCGTTTGCGGCGATTTTAATATTGCTCTGGAGGATAAAGACATTCATAACCCAGAGGGTCGGGAAGCACATATCATGGCGTCTGATCCTGAACGACGGGCCCTCAAGAGCGTGCTTGAGATTGGTCTAACGGATGCATTTCGCCAATTCACGCCAGACGGAGGACATTACAGCTGGTGGGATTATCGAGCGGCGTCCTTCCGGCGCAATATGGGATGGCGGATTGACCACCATTATTTGTCAGATGCTCTATCAAACAAGGCTGTGAGCTGCACGATTGACAAAAACCCTCGCACGATTGAAAAACCGAGCGATCATACTCCGGTTATTGTCGAACTTGCTTGATCTCAACTGATTTTAGTCTGAGGGCATTGGTGACTACCGATACGGAGCTAAATGCCATCGCTGCACCCGCAATGATGGGATTTAGCAGCCATCCCAGGATTGGGTAAAGCACACCCGCCGCGATCGGAATGCCTGCAACGTTATAGATGAAGGCAAAAAATAGGTTTTGGCGGATATTTTGCATGGTTGCTCGACTGAGCTGAATGGCGGTGACAATTGCTTGTAGGTCACCAGAGATCAGCGTGATGTTACTAGTGGCGATCGCTACATCTGTTCCGGTGCCAATGGCGATCCCAACATCCGCTTGGGCGAGGGCAGGAGCATCATTGATGCCGTCTCCGACCATCGCTACGATTCGCTGTGAGGTTTGAGTTTTAGCGGCGTTGTTTGGTTTTGCGAGGGTGCGACTACCTTGTTGTTTTTGGATGCCTCTATTTTGCTGAAGTGCCTGAATTGCATCGGCTTTTTGGTCAGGACGGACGTCGGCTAAGACTTTGGTAATGCCTACCTCACGGGCGATCGCATCGGCAGTTTTGGGGTTGTCTCCAGTGAGCATGACTACATCAAGCCCCATGGACCGGAGAGTCCGCACTGCGTCTGCTGAGGAGGGCTTGAGGGAATCTGCGATCGCCATGATGCCTTCAATTTCATCATCTACTGCAATCCAGACGACCGTTTTGCCTTGAGTTTCCCAGGTATCGGCTCGGTCTTGAAAGGCGTTGGTCGGAATGGCATGTTCATTCATCCAGCGTCGGGTACCAATCTGAATATCTCGATCCGAGACGTGGGCTCGAACACCACTCCCGGCGATCGCCTCAAATTTGTGAGCCTCTAACTCTAAATCCTCGATTCCTTGCCGCTTGGCATAGTCTACAATCGCTTCGGCTAAAGGATGTTCAGAATTTTGCTCGACGGTGGCAACCCATCGTAATAGCTTGAGTTCATGGTGATGAGCCGTTCCCTGCCTTGTCGCATACTCTGTGACGGATGGTTTGCCTTGGGTCAAGGTTCCTGTCTTGTCGAGAACGATGGTCTGGATTTTGTGGGCAAGTTCTAGGCTTTCAGCATCTTTGATTAAAATGCCCTGTTCGGCTGCTTTGCCAGTACCTACCATGATGGAGGTGGGCGTTGCCAAACCTAAGGCGCACGGACATGCAATGATCAACACACTGACGGTGGTGATTAGCGCCATTGTGATATTACGAGTAGTTGCAAACCAGATGATAAACGTGGCGATCGCCACCGCGAGCACGGCTGGCACAAACCAACTGGTGACTTGATCGGCGATTCGCTGAATCGGTGCTTTAGAGGCTTGAGATTGCTTTACAAGCTGGACAATTTGCGCCAGCGTTGATTCTTTGCCGACGCGAGTTGCCTGAAACCGAAAGCTCCCGGTTTTATTGATTGTGGCTCCAATGACCTCATCTCCTACTTGCTTTTCAACCGGGATGCTTTCTCCGGTGACCATTGATTCGTCAATGGTGGATGAGCCTGAGATGATTTCGCCATCAACCGGAATTTTTTCTCCTGGGCGTACCTGAATAACATCGCCTGATATTACTTGGTCAACGGGCAAGTCGATGAATTGTCCTTCTCGAACAACGCGAGCAGTTTTTGCCTGCAAGCCAATGAGCTTATGAATCGCATCGGATGTTTTGCTGCGAGCTCGATGCTCTAGCAACCTACCCAGCAAAATCAGCGTAATCACGACGGCGGCTGCTTCGTAGTATACGCCTGTGGAAAACCCTTGCGCCCGAAAAAAATCTGGAACTAACGTGACAACTACGGAGTAGAAAAAGGCTGCACTGGTGCCCAGGGTAACCAGCGTATCCATGTTTGCCGTGCGATGCTTCAGGGATTTCCAGGCTCCTTGGTAGAAAGACTGACCACACCAAAACTGGACGGGGGCAGTGAGCACAAGCTGAATCCATGAATTGTGGAGCCATGCTGGAATAAAGGGCACGTGTAAGCCAGTCATTGAGGGGATAGACCCAATCACCAGAATGGCACTCAGCAGACTGCCTACAATTACTTTGCGCTTGAGCTTGCGGAGCTCTGCTGATCGAGCGGCACGGTGATCATCGGGATCTCCGATTGGGTGATCTGAGGCTAGAGATGCAGAATAGCCAGCGTCTGCCACCGCTTCCTGGATTTGCTTTAGACTGGCGCGGTGTGCATTGTATCGAACTGTGGCTTGCTCCATACCAAAGTTAACAGTACAGGTGTCAACGCCTTCCACATTGGCGATCGCCCGTTCAATTGTCGATGCACATGCGGCACAGCTCATGCCTTGTAGGTTAAGGGTTGTAGTATCCATTCAGATTCCCCGATCGTTCGCCTGACTTTATGCTAAAGTCTCCACTCCACTAGAAAGTCAAGCCTCTGCTCCAGATTGGCAGCGCTATGTTGACTCTCCAAAAGAGCGTAAAATAGTTAAGCTTTTCGCAAGTCCTTGATTCGATGCAATGACCCCAAAACTAGACCACAGAAGACGTTTAGATTTTTCCGACCGAAAGCTGTGGCTTGCTGCCATTAAGCCTCCGATGTATAGCGTTGCAGTGATTCCAATTTGGGTGGGGAGCGCGATCGCCTATGCAGAGACTCAACTATTGAATGTGCAGACATTCGCAACGTTTTTAATGTCTGCAATTTTCATCATTGCGTGGCTCAATGCCAGTAATGATGTGTTTGATTCTGATACGGGGATCGATCGCAACAAGCCTCATTCGCTTGTAAATTTGACAGGAAATCGAGCGCTAATTTTTTGGATTTCGAATGGGCTGCTGTTAATGGGCTGTTTGGGAATCGTCGCGATCGCTTGGTGGCAGCAAGACTGGACAATTTTGGGAATCGTGATTCTGTGTTGCGCGCTGGGCTATAGCTATCAAGGACCTCCCTTTCGGTTGGGCTATCACGGTCTAGGAGAACCGATTTGCTTCGTGACGTTTGGTCCATTGGCAATCGCGGCAGCCTACTACAGCCAAACTCAGTCGTGGTCGTGGGTTAGTTTTGCAGCATCTGTGATTATTGGAATCAGCACCAGCATCATTCTGTTTTGCTCTCATTTTCATCAAGTAGATGATGACTGGGCGGCTGGGAAGCGATCGCCCATTGTGCGCTTAGGAACCAATCGCGGGGCACAACTTCTCCCATGGATAAGCGGTAGTATTTTTGGGCTAACGACGTTATTTATCCTGTTGGGTATTTTCCCGGTCTGGACGCTGCTCATCTTTGCAAGCCTGCCACCTGCTGTGAGGCTGTCTCAATTTGTGATGCAATATCATAATCATCCGGAGACTGTGAAGCGCTGCAAATTTATTGCGGTGACGCTGCATTTTTGGAGTGGGCTACTGCTCGGACTAGGATTTGTGCTGTAGCGGCTATACTTTTGCTACGGCGACCGGGCGAACGTCTACATTGCGATCAAATATGACGCGAGGCTTTAGTAGAATCTTAAACAAAATCAGCAGAGACTGGAGTTCTCCTGGGGTGCATCGGCTTTTCCACTGCCCAGGGCGGCAAAACAGCATTTCAACCAGCGCACGTCGCTGCTCAAGGGTGAAGTTTTCAAACCGAATGCGAACGGTCGGAAATTCGTTGTGTTGTCCAGTTTGAATGGCTTGCCCCATGAACCTCAGATCATCTTCTAAGAGCTTGAGTTTGACTGGAATGGATTCGCCATGCGCCAATGGTGGAAAACCGGCTTGGGTTAATTCGACGTCCACGCCAATTTCAGAAATCATGCGCGTGATTCCCCAAAAGGTGCGATCGCCAAGCCTAATCTGAACAGTGCGGCGCAGATCAAACCAGTCATATATGTTAGGGCGAGGAACATCGAGTAAAATCAGCAGCGCAATGCAGAGCATGATTAGGTTGTAGGCGCTCCAAATCCAGCCGAGATCAAATCCTCGCATTTGATGTTCCATCTGCTCTGCTGCTTCGGGAGACAGGGTTGCCATTTCTGCCTCGTGGACAATGGACAATCCTAAGTTGATCCAAAGGCTAACGGCAGTCGCGACAAACATGATAATGAGAGGCCAGGCAAGCGCCCAGTTAAACGAATAGCGATCGCTTGCGGTTCCTTTTGGAGTCACTCTAAACCCTTTACCAAAAGGAATTAGCATTGACTGAATTGCAGTGAGCGCGAGTGGAAAACACAACACAAGCGAGTAAATGTCTGACAGTAGAGCGGAGCGGGAGCGATAGTTGAGCCAGGCAAATACAGCCAGTTGAAGGAGGTAGTAGGGTAGAAAAAAATATAGAAGTTCGGACGGGGTGGCTCTTAAAGGAATCACGCCGAGAAACGAATAGGCTAAGGGCATGAGCAAAAAGCCAACTCGCGACACGCTGGTAAACCAGTGCAACAATCCTTCTAGATATGCCAATCGCTGAATTGGGCGCAATCCCGAAATAGTGAGCGGATTAGATTTAATGAAGAAGGCTTGCAGGGTGCCTCGTGCCCAACGAACTCGTTGCATTGCTTGAGATGAGATATTTTCGGCCGCCAAGCCTGCACTCAGTTTTTCGTCTAGATACACGAGTCGATAGCCTTGAGCAGCCAAGCGGATCCCGGTAAAATAATCTTCGCTGAGAGATTCGGTGACAAATCCGCCTGTGGTCTGGAGGGCACTGCGGCGCACCACGAAGGACGTGCCAGAACAGACGACCCCGCCTGCTCCGTCGCGCATGGGTTGAATCTGTCGATAAAAAACTTCTTCTTCTGAGGTTAAGACATCTTCTAGACCCAGGTTACGGGCGATTGGGTCAGGGTTGTAAAAGCTTTGCGGCGTTTGAATCAGCCCCACTTTTGGGTCTTGAAAGAAGCCGGTCGTCCGAATTAGAAAATTTTTGGTCGGAACGAAATCAGCATCAAAGACGACAATCAATTCGCCCGTTGTCTTGGCGATCGCATGATTGAGGTTGCCTGCTTTGGCATGACGGTTGTCTGATCGGCTAATGTATTCGCATCCGAGTTGGTTGGCAAGTGTCTTAACATCGTCACGCTGCGTATCGTCTAGCAGGTAGATGGTTTTGTTGTCATAATCGAGCGCCTGGCAGCCGATGATGGTGCGCTGCAAGATAAAGTTTGGCTCGTCATAGGTTGGAATTAGAATATCGACCATCGGTCTGTAATGACCTTCGATAATATCTTGTGACAACACATCGGCTTCATGGTGTCGATCTCTGACATTCAGCATGAGCAAAAGCTGAATGCAGCCGTTTCCTAGAATCAGTAACTCCAAGAAGAATAGCCCCAGGCTAAACACGCCATCTAACGGAGTGCTTAAGTTTAAGGTAGAGAGCGATCGCCACATTAAGTAGCGAATGACCAAGACCGACAAAATTCCAATGACAACGAAGCGAGACCACTGCTGTGGATGAGGCGAAATTTTCATCACTCCAAATACCACTACGAGCAGAATCACCGTCGGAAAGAGGAGATATTCTGTCGTGACTCTAGGCACCTCAAGCCAAATTGGAGGATTAGCCTGAGACATATCGAATTTGGAGAAAATCTCGCTAATTGCTCCTTGACCGGAGAACCACGCTCCTACAACGGCTGCTGCAATGCAAACAATCGCTAGCATCACAAGCGTTGCTAAATGAGGCCGCCAGAGCTTCCATCGACTCCATCGAAGCTCGTCCTTCGTTTGAGAAGTCATAACTCCGTCCCTAATTTAGTTCGATATTGATGGCCTATAACGCGTTGACTGAGTTGCATGGAATTTAATCTGTGTAAGGCGCTTGCAATCCTCATTGAATCGCTCAAACAAACTCCTTGGAGATGTGAGGAACACAGTCTAATCGTGAATGGTGGATGATGCTTATGGATGGATCTAGAGACATATTCGTGCATTCGTTCCTGCGGGTTACAGGTCGTCGATACACTGTCGTCGATACACTGTGGAATTTAAATCGTATGTAATTTAAATCTTTATGATTACTTAATATAGCAATCCCACATGGGCTGTGAGCGGTGGAGCGGGCGCTGACCGCCCTACCGCTCACAATTCACACGCGATTTAGGATAGCTATAGCTAAAGTTAGTATAGTTCTCTATTCATGGTCTGATGACCAGAGAAGCAGGCCCAAGCCTCGGCTGTGCCTTCAACTCAAGGCTGTTTTGACCCATATTTGGTTTGAACCTCTACATTTCTTGCCCTTTAAAGTGAATCGCTCCTAGAGCCTCGCAGCATTACCACCATGAGACGTATAGGAGCGGATATTGAAATTTTGAGCCTACCTGTCAGAGACTGCCCAGCCTAATTTTTACCATTGGCTAGGGTGAATGCTGGGGTCAAGCTATCGTGCGTCAAGAAATGGCTGAGATGAAAGGCTCGATCTTCTGTCTCTAGAAGGATTTTTTCAAACAGATAACGAGTCGCGCGATCGCCCATACTCTCTGCCTGACCGGCCTGACGACGAATGAGCTGAATAATGTTCTGCTCAGCTTCTAGATCACGCTCTACCATCTGACGACACGTGAAAACACCGTCTGGTTCGGGGGTGAAGCAACACAACTCGGCGAGTTTCGTGAAGCTGGCAACAGGAACCCCTCCCAAGCCATTCAGACGTTCGCCAATATCATGGACATGACCTTCAACCTCGCCATATCCTTCAGCAAAAAACTGGTGCAGAGAATAAAATTCTGCTCCCTCGACGACGAAATGATGCTTTTGATATTGCAAATATAGGGCCTGAAAACTTGCAAGGGCAACATTTAAACCTTCGCAAACTGCAGTTGCTATATCTTGCTCCAGCAAGATTGGATTCTCTTTAATCTGACCCAATGATTGGACAGGTGTGCTTGCGACTGGCATAACGGACTCCCCGTGTAAACGTGAGATTTTATTACTTGGATTTTCAATGTATCGGGCATTTGCTAAAGAGTCAATCCATCTGGGGATTGATAACAAGAATTATTCTCAACATAGCCGATGAGATTACTAATAAAGTGTTGGAGCATTTGCTTAGAGTATTTTCAATAATTGGCATAAGACTATTGCTGGGATGCGACGCCTATTTGCAGGGAGCTAATGGTTTTTTGATTCTCGGTAAAGCATTGAACTTGTACAGGGTGCAAGTGTGATTAAATCTTCGATATTACGCAGCATTGTTTTGCAAATTTCATCAAGTGGTAAATCATTTGGGTCACATCCAAATGGGTCTTCTATTTCAATTCCAATTTCTTCTACCCCAAACACTATAAAGCTGATTAGTGCTGCAAAAGGACCTGTCCACCAACCCGTATTATTTACCATTTGGAACGGCAGCGTAAGGCAATAGACTAATAAGATTTGCTTGAGATGAATTGCATAGGCAAGGGGGATTGGCGTTTTTAGAATTCGCTCACATCCTCCTAGTACATCTATCATTGAATTTAAGGTGGTTTGCATATTAGAAAGTTGATAAACATTTAGGCGATCGCGCTGGTACTGGCGCTGGAGATAATCGCCGATCCAAAATGCAATTTCTAGGGGTGGATGATTCATTCTGGACAGTTTTTCATACTGTTCCGGTGACATCAGCGCCTTTAGTTCATCATTGACGGGTTGATGTCTTAAATGGAGTTTGATGGCAACCGAGAATGCAACCAGCAGGCGCAAAGCCGCAATTTTTTGAGCGCGATCGCCCGGTTCTTGCTCAATCACCACGATCCAAATCTGTCGTGCCATATTCCTGACTGTGTTGATTAGACTTCCCCACAGTTTTCGTCCTTCCCAAAACCGCTCATAGGCTGTATTGGTGCGAAATACAAGGAGTAACCCTAGGACTAAATCTGGAATGAAGCTATTCAGGGGAAACGTTACTGGGACCTCATAGGCGTAGAGCACCGAGACAACTATGCCTAAAGCTCCACACCCAGTTGCTCGGGGTAAAATCGCCGGAATGACTGACCCTCTGAGTTGAAACGCAATCTGAAACCAATGGTAGTGTAGCTTTAGCGTCATAGAGTTAAATCGTGTCTAAATGCGAAAAACTACAGATTGCGTAATTTTCTTCAAATTGGATCTGCGAAAAATCTGAATGCGTCTGCAATCTTTCCAGAAACTACGCCAGTCAACAAACTGCCACAGATTGCCCACCCAATGGTCCATTTAGGCATTTACCGTAAAGATGGATTGGATGCGGGTGTAAGGTAATGAACCTCAAGTGGTATTTTTCTGGATTGTTGGTAATGTTGGTGGGCTGTTCTACCTTAGCGTTTTCCCATGCGGATTCAT
>DBGGTD010000583.1:0-3075 GCA_051162585.1 Elainellaceae cyanobacterium | reverse complement strand
TTTTTGAGCCGGGTTCGCCCTCCCCTCAAAATCGACTCTGACACATTTCTATTTCGGATTCGTCAAGAAGCAGGCCTGCCGAGAAGTACGACTCCTGAGCAAGCAATCATGGCGGTCTTCTCTGCAACCAAAGATGAGTTATCTGAAGATCGAGTTCAAGAAATCGCTAACTTTTTGCCTGATAAGATTCGCGACATGTGGATGCAGGCGTAGCATTTGGACATGCTGAAGTGCCAGCATATTGGCTCAAACTAACTTGACATATCTTATCTTAATTCGACGTCAAGTCAGCTCGTGCGATCGCCACTTATTTATTTCAATGGCGATCGCATTTGATTGGCACCTATTCCTGCTCGGATGGGAGTTGAACAGAATAGATATTCTATTTGCACCCGTCGTTCAACCATGTCTGCACTACTACTGGGTAAACAGATAAATGGGTTGCCCAGGCTCAACCACAACAACTCGATCGGCTGTGATGTTACCAGTTGCTGCGCCCGCTGCTGCACCACCAATAACCTCGCCAGCGTCAATCTCACCTGTGATTTCACCTAAGATTGCACCCCCAACTGCGCCAATACCTGCGTCTTCAGCAATTGAGCCTGCTGAAATATCACGAGGGTCTTTCTCATCTTCAAGGACGCGCGACGTTGCATAAATGTTGTAGGAGCGATCGCCAATGATGACCGAACGAGCAACATAGCGTAATCCACCCTCTGCGGGTTCATAGCGCCCCTGAATCACAGCGCCAGCAGGAACATAAATGCCGTTGATTCGGGTATCGTCTTCTACTTCTAAGTTGTAGGAGTAGATTCGATCATTATTGAGGTACAATGTCCCATTCTGAGCACTCGTTGTCTGAATGGTACTTGCTTGGGCAACGTGAACGGCTGTGCTGCGTGTGGCGATCGCTTCGCCAGGCAGTGCGATCGCACCAACTAATACTGCAGAGCCAGCCGCAACCGCTGCAACTAGTTGTGACAAGTTTTTATGAAAAAGAGAATTCATAGTGATAAACCACCGTTGGTCTTCTCTTTCTATTTTGAAATAAGCACAGCATTTCTATCATCCATTTTCTGATAGAAATTGATTATTCCTATTGACTAGATTTTGGAATAGAAATTATTCCTAATGGATTATCAAAAAATACTGATAACTTAGTCATTTCGGGAGCATCCCACGCAAATATATCAATGCTTGTAGTGCATTTGTAGTGCGGGCATCTTGCCCGCGCTGGCAAAGCTTCGAGCTAATTGCTGAACCCTGAGAGTTGATAGCTCATCCCCAATCGCTCACTTGTCCTGCTTTGATTTGCTGCTATTAAAAGTTTGATTTGTGAGAATTGAGGTTGAGACGTCCTTATTCTCTATCAATTGACCAATCCCAGTTGTTCTATCTAACTAACATAGCAAGTATCTACCGAACGATGTCGCTCACCTATGCTTGCAATGGAATATATCCTGACTCGTTTGCCCGACAGCCCGATTGTCGAGTTTACGATCCTACTTCTTGTTACGCTAGTCATTCCTCCTATCTTTGAGCGGCTAAAGCTGCCAGGGTTGATAGGGCTTCTATTTGCAGGCATTCTTCTCGGCTCAGATGGACTGGGTCTCCTCGATAGAGACTCTGAAATGATGAGTCTCTTATCCGATATCGGCAAGGTCTATTTGATGTTTGTCGCAGGCTTAGAGATTGACCTGGCAGATTTTCGAAAATCAAAGGAGCGATCGCTCGGATTTGGTGTCGCATCGTTTTTGATTCCGCTAGGAATTGGAGCGCTGATTGGTTGGCAGTTTGGCTATAGCTGGAATGCTGCGATTTTGATTGGCTCACTATTTGCCTCTCATACGCTGTTGGGGTATCCCATCGCTCAACAGATGGGGATAGTAAAAAATGAATCGGTCACGGTTACGATTGGAGCCACCATTTTCACGGACATCGCGGCATTACTCGTCCTAGCGATTTGTATTTCAATCCATACGGGAGATTTCTCATGGATTAGTTTTGGTTTTCAATTTGTATCGCTAGGGGTTTATGCAGCACTGGTTCTATTCGGATTGGACTGGGCTGGAAACGAGTTCTTTCGCCGCACAGGTGATGAGGAGAGTAATCAGTTCCTCTTTATTCTCTTTGCTGTGTTTCTAACGTCAGTTGGGGCACAGCTAATCAACGTAGACATGATTGTTGGGGCTTTCTTGGCAGGTCTGGCAGTTAATGATGTCGTAGGACGCAGCCCGGTTGAACAGAAAATTCAGTTTGTGGGCAGTGCTTTGTTTATTCCTTTCTTTTTTATTGGCACTGGGCTTTTGGTCGATGTTCAAGCGTTGATTGATAGCCTCACCACCAATGTTGGATTTACGCTGGCGATCGCCAGTGAAGTGTTTCTTGGCAAATTTATCGCTGCCTCTGCTGCTAAACTTGCCTATCGGTATACCTGGAACGAAGCCCTAATGATATGGTCGTTATCCTTGCCCCAGGTTGCGGCTACATTGGCGGCGGCTCTTGCAGGGTTACAGGTAGGGCTGCTTGATGACTCCGTGTTTAACAGTGTCATCGTCATGATGCTAGCTACCGCACTAGGAGGCCCTCTACTCACGAGGCGATTTGCAGCGCGGATATCTTCTCCTAAAGGCTCCACAGAGGCAGGGTCTACTGAGCGCCACACCGATACTGTCAATTCAATCTGGCATTGGCACAACCCGAAATCAAGCGTTATCCAGTATTCAGCATCCCAATCATCATCTAGATTTACAATTATGCTGCCAATTTCTAAGCCATCAACGGCTCAGGATTTGATTGAGATGGCATCTCGGCTAGCCTATGAAGAATCGGGTGAAATTATACCTCTGGCGATTACAACTGCTCGCGTTCACATGGATGAACCAGAGTTAGAGTCTAAACTGTGGCAAACTCATCAACTCTTAAATCAGGCTGAAGACATTGGTCAAGCCTTTGGGATACTGGTCAATCCACTCCTGCGAATTGACGATGATGTTGCCGAGGGGATTAGTCGCGCTGCTCGTGAACAAAATGCTGATTTGATCATGATGGGCTGGAGTCATGTTGGATTGCGAT
>DBGGTD010000582.1:0-4301 GCA_051162585.1 Elainellaceae cyanobacterium | reverse complement strand
GGGTAGTGGGGTAGTGAACCCCTTACCGAAACGGACAGCCCTCTTAACACAAGGTTTCAGTCCCCTTTCGGGGTAGTGGGGTAGTGAACTAGTCAACTACCAGGTCGAGGAGGGGAACTATACGTTTCAGTCCCCTTTCGGGGTAGTGGGGTAGTGAACTTGCCAGCATTAGCAGCTTGGAATCGGTGCCTCAGGTTTCAGTCCCCTTTCGGGGTAGTGGGGTAGTGAACCATTGATCAGCAGCAAGATCAGCAGCAACATATAAATGGGGTTTCAGTCCCCTTTCGGGGTAGTGGGGTAGTGAACCGGAGAATAGCTTGCGCCTTGTCCTGCCTTCAAGTTTCAGTCCCCTTTCGGGGTAGTGGGGTAGTGAACCTTACATGGAATTAGACAGATGATGATCAAGACCCTATCGTTTCAGTCCCCTTTCGGGGTAGTGGGGTAGTGAACCCCCGGCTTCTGGAAGCCTTGATATAGGGGCGTTTCAAACCCCGTTTTTGACCAGTCCAATTTTTCCTGTCAATAAGCCCACTTCGTTCGCAATAAGCACTCGAAAAAAATGGCTGAAACGCTTATCAGACAGGGCGTGTGAATAGTACAACGGAATAATGCGGTTTTCAAGGTTCGACCTACACTGCACACCCTAACAGAGACAACTCGATCAATCTCGCTTTGTGACAGATCTGTAATGATTCTACTCCAGCCTTCTACGACCTATTCTAAGGCTCCATCTTTGGCGGACATATGAATTTTTGCCCGATTCAATAACTCATATCTGAACTCATACATCTGGGGCGATCGCTCAATCCTATACGCAGATCCACGCTTGAGAGCATAGAGCTATCCAAGGAAACAGAGACACGATCGACCATCGTTCTAAGTTCCTTGGGAATCAGTTTAATCAGGTTCGAGGAAGAATATATGACAACGATTTATGTAGCTCAACCTCAGACAGAACTTAAGGTTCACTCTCGACAGCTCCAAATTTTTCAGCAGCAGCGCTTTTGCTTTGCGGTGCCCCTGAATCGGGTCAACCAGGTGATTATCCTGGGCAAGCAACCGTGGGCACAGAAAGCCGTCAATCTAGCCCTGTCTTTGGGCATTCCAGTACTGTATTTTGAGCCCAGCGGACAATGCATCGAGTATCTCAAACCGCCGGTAGAATCCGCCACTTATCTCAAAGCACAACTAGAGCGATCGCAGGATGCGACCTTCCTGCGCAACACTGCCGAGAGTTTGGTGCGGGCTAAATTGCACAACGCCTGCGTGATACTTCAGCGGCAAAGCAATGAACAGGTTCCCGCTCCAGTGCAGCAGGTTCTGGTCCTTCTGAATCGGCTGATGGATGATTTGCCCCTGGCTCCCTCTATTCCTGTGCTGAAAACCTACGAAGAAACTGGGACATCCTTCTATCGGGCTGCCCTTCACCGCCTATTGCCAAACACCTTCCGTCAGCACAACCGAGGACTTGCCCCAATTCGCCGATTGACTGAGCTAGGAGTTGCACTCCTCAGCCAGCGCATTCAGATGGTATTGCAGACATCGGGGCTTGATGTGGAAATTGCCAACCTGCATGTTGACTCTCTAGTTCGTCCTCCTCTGGTCTGTGATTTCTTGACCGAGTTGCAAGGTTCCCTAGTTGATTCTCTCGTGTTGAATCTGCTGACAACCTGCCAGATTGTGCCAGACGATTTCACATGGGTCGGGCAGGGAATTTTCCTGCGTCCTTCCGCGTTGGACACGTTCATCCGCCACTGGGATCAGCACCTGGCCGCTCCTATTCATCACCTCTACATAGGAGCAACAACCCACCGTCACTGCATTGATCTGCAAGTACAGGAGTACATTGCCACATTGCTAGGCGATCAGACCGACTACCGCCCTCTCCTACTCCTAAAGGAGAACCAGTAGTCCCCAAATCAAGGCAGACATCCAGAAGTCAAAATCTACCCCTTCTGCCTTCTACCCTTTGGTTTCTGCCTTTTTACGCCTTCTGCCTTCTGATTTCTGCCTTTCGCCTTCTGCCTTTTTCCTACCATGTTTTATCTCATTTGCTACGACATCGTGAACGATCGGCGGCGCGATCGCACATCGCGACTGCTCGAGGGCTACGGTCTGCGAATTCAGAGATCTGTCTTTGAATGCACGCTGACCCCCGACCAGTACGAGTTTTTGCAACGCCGCTTGCAAACCAAGCGATATCTCAACCCCAGGGAAGACCAGATTCGCTTTTACCCGATGTCTCCTCGATATCGCAAGCTGGTGCTGGTGCTAGGGACTCAGCCCGACTACCAGGTTGATGATCCAGTGTTCATTGCCTGATGTCTAACATTTCACAGTCATTGGTTCTGTTTGTCCTTACTCTTTGAGTTTCGATCATGAACGACAAATTCCTTGTGAGCTATCGAGAACTGAGGGTGTACCAATCTGCCATAGAGGGTGCCCTGCAAGTTTTCGAGTTGAGCCATTCCTTTCCAGATGAAGAACGGGATCAGCTGACAAGAGCGCTGGTGCAAGCTACCCGATTAGTTTGCGTCTACATCGCACAGGCATGGCTGCGTCGCCGCTATTCGTCTGCGTTCGTCGCTCGCTTGAACCATGCAGAAGCTGAAGCCGCTGCAGCTCAGGTATGGATTGAGTTCGCTGTCTTCTGTCACTACTTAGATGCAGAAACAGGACAGGAGTTACATCACCAATATTGGGAGGTGTTAAGTGATTTAGATCGGTTGATTGACAACTCGGCAGCATGGATCGACCCAGTGTAGTAGAGGGGTTCATCATGGTTCGACGCAGTCACAAACGGCGCAAACGATTTGCCTGTGGACATTTGGGATATGGCCGGTGGTGTCATCGCTGTGCAAGGTCTCGACCGCGCCCTAAACCCACGACGGTGTTACTTTCTCGTCCCGCAGCATCCCGCTCACGTCGGTCAGCTCGTCAACAGGCTGCTAAACGCCGTTGGCAAGCGCGGTTTCTCGCTGACCCGATTCCCTTACATCACCTGCCTAAGCCAATTGTGCTCAAAACACGGACAATCTTAGCAGCATTGGAGCAGGGAACGTCTCCAGCAACATTACACGGTAAGCGCTTTCACTTTGACCGTACGCTGCTGCGGATTCCAGTCTCCTACCGATATCGTCTGCTCTGCCGCTGGCAAAGCGGACGCATCATTCCCTTAATGGTGCTTTCCCATGAGGCTTACAATGCATTTGCTCGGAATAAGAAGCGGGTGAATGGAGTGTAGAGCTATTCAGAAAGTCGCTAACTAACAATCAGGTTGGTTCACCTTCATGCACTATGTCCGCCATGTGATACATATATGATGACACGCTGAACTAACCTGATTTCCTAACTTCTTCTAAAGTCGTGGCACGTTGGTTGCGAATACTGCGAATGCAGCACAGGTTGCGTTTGCTCTTCGCGACTAAGACCAGCAGGCAGTCTTATCTATATGCTTGCTGCAAATTGTTTACTCAATTTTAGATTTTTATCGTCTTCGTAACAAAACGCCTACTAATAACGCAATGCAATTAAGTTGAAAGTCCGAATGTGTTTATTCAGCTAGTAGCGAGAATTTCTACATGCAGGATTACAGTCATTGCCATGCAGAGAACATTTAAGGAATTTAGACGAGCAGGATCAAAAATCGAATACTAGCCGTTCTTATGTAATAAGGCTCCAGACTCATCGACCTAAGTTCCATTTGTTGTCTTTGCTAATTCCTCGCCCCCCATGTTTTTGACGCTGATTGAGACCTCGAGTAACCAGGCATTCATTTTTGCGACCAACAAACTCAAAGAAAACATCGGTGCGTCTGAGTTGACCTACCGAGCGGGCACTAAATGGGTTTTGAAAGCAGTTCATGAAGTGGTAAGCCAGAGTCCTGATCTGTGGGATGAAGATGCTCAGACTCTGCAAGGTAACTTGCTTAATCCTGAACTGAATCCACCCATTGAAGATCCTGTATCAACGGGTATCGAAATCATTGTGGCGGCGTCAGGTAAGGCGATGTTGCTAACCCAAGATCGCAGCACAGCCCAAAACATTATCCGCCATGTCACTCGTCAGGCGCTAGAAGTCGCTCCGGGACTGGATGTTTGTGGGATCATTCAAGAGTTCAACTGGGACGATGAATGCATTGGGCAAGCGGTTAAACGGATTCATCGTAAGGTTGAATCCCATCGAAACCAACGAGTGATGCCCCAGCAGCGATTTCAGCGCTTACCGGTTGTCCAAGCCTGCACCACCAGTGGCCAGCCAGCTTCTGGTTTTTCAAAGGTATACGGCGGAAAATCGCAAGC
>DBGGTD010000581.1:0-2441 GCA_051162585.1 Elainellaceae cyanobacterium | reverse complement strand
ATCAAACCGAGTCACTTCATCTGGGCCAAAAAATTCGGATCGCCCCGTACGCACCTGATCAATAAGATGAGGAAATCCTCGCTGGAGCGCTTCAATCGCGGCATCTTCGGCATAGGCCCGCCCTGGCCCCTTCAGAAATCGGAGTAACAGCACCCGCGTTTGCCAAAACGTATGAATTCCTAATCCAATCGATCGCAAGACCACCCCAAGCGCCGCCTGCGACTTGCCTTTCCCGGATCCATCATAGACATGAATTTGCCCGACTAAGCGACCAGACCGAACTTGGGCAGTCCGAATTCCAATGCCTGTTCTAGATGGAGTGTTTAAATGATTCATGACTTTTTTAGGAAGGATTCACTCAATTGGGGAAGTAGCAGACTAGCGGTGTGCGCTTGAGTTAAGTACGGTGGTGTAGGACGCGCCGTGCTCAAAACCACCTTTTCCGTACTGGAGGCTATTACAAATTGCTATATAGCGCTAATTTATCAGATATTAGAGATTTATGTCCTACATATAGCGCGTCATCCAGTATGGACGCTGCCCAAGGCCCAACCAACGGGGTTGAGGCATTAGAATTGGGACTGATCAAGAATTTGTTGAAAATTCGTGTATCTCTGCTTCGAGTTGTCATCTATCAGTAAGATAGTGCTTGGGTAGAAAATCGATTCATGACTTTATATCTGCCCTTACGGGCGATTATCTCTCAAAGCCTGCTTTTACTAGTGACAATCGCAATCGAGGCGTTTGTCTTTTACCGGCAATTGAATATTTCCCGGAAAAAAAGTATCGAGTATTCGGCATCGATCAACCTATTTTCCACGATGCTAGGATGGTTGGCCTTTCTGTCAATCGCTCCTTCGTTGTCTACCGCTCTAGAAATTGAGCTGATTAATCTCGTTTTCTTTGATCAGTGGACAGCTCCTACGGCAACATGGCTAATTGCAGCGGGGTTCTTAACATTTTTTATCAGTTTTGCCATTGAGCTTTTAGGACTCGAACAACTCCAGCTTTTATTGGGCGATCGCAAAGTTGTTGAGTCTCGGGAGCGCTATTCTAAATACTCAAACTATCGATCTAAGCGAATCTCGTCAGCGGGCAAAGCTCCAGAACAGACTGACGCGGTTTATGTCATATTAGTCGCGAACGCGGCGAGCTACACCATCACCGTCATTTTGCTGTTTGTGTTTCGTCTCTTCTCAGAAGCTCAACTGATCCCCACTCTTTAAGCGATTTGCGCCTTCTGATACGGTGAAAGACTTATTAGACAAATTTCTAAAATCACTCGACGATATCGGGAAATCCATTTGGAATTTTCTCGATCCACGTCAAGCGTTTTCTTGGAAAACATTAATTTCGTTGGGTCTATTTTCCTGGATTGCGATGCTGATCATCGGAGAATCTCCGCTCGTCGCCCTCGACTCATCCAAAGATGACGTACAACTTTCGTCGTTACAGCACGCTTTTTTCATCTTGGGATGGGTATTTCTCAATCTGGGCATTGGTTGGGGGTTTGCAAACGATGCTAAAGATAAAAAGAAGTCCAAAATCAAAATCCCCCTTTTAGATTGGGAGTTTTATCCGGGTGCTTTGGTGACAGCAGGTATTACCTGTTTTTTTCTATTCCGAGTATGGAATCCGGAATGGCGGGCGGCAGCCCTGATTAGCTGGCCTCTGGTAACCGCAATCTATACTGCTATTCCCAAAACCATCTCCTCGATTGTGGGCAAAAAATGGCCTGAACCCCAGGTTAGGCAAGACCTGATCATATCGGCGTTGCTACACATCATAGTCAGTTGCTGGCTAGGCTTTTATTTTCTAGTTCAGAATTGGATTGAGGAATATCCTCCCCTACGGTCTAGCGCGAATGGGCTTCAAGAAAGCATGTTTATGTTTGAGCTAGATCCTCAACCCAAAATGCTAGATCTTGCAGAAGCCGTTTTGAGGGGAAGGCTAGCAGAAATACCTCCCCCCGAAGCGCGATCGCGCTTCGCAGATCAACAGTTTATTCGAGAATTTATTAATGATGTCAAACGCCAGGTTGAGCAGCAGCTTCCTGCATCCCAGCAAATATTAGAGCTAGTAATTAGTCTACCAATATCGACAGACCTAGTAGATATGCCACTTCGCTTACAAGCATTTTGGCAAGAATTAGAGCCAAACGGGGCATCCTATTATCTTCAGAAGGAATGTCAGCTCTATCCAACCATTGAAACCACGTCCCAAGAGCCACTGTCACCTGCTCAGAGATCTAATTTGACCGTGATTCAATGTGGTACACCAGAACTAATTGCAAACTCAGAGGATAATCAAGAATGAATCCAGGTCGAGTTTTTGTCATCGCCACAAATGTTTTTCGAGAAGTGATTCGCGATCGCATTCTCTATCTCATTGGCATATTTGCGCTCGTCTTGTTTGCTGCCGCCGCCCTACTACCCGAAGTC
>DBGGTD010000580.1:0-6534 GCA_051162585.1 Elainellaceae cyanobacterium | reverse complement strand
CTTACGTTCGGTAATGTCGATGCCAACTGTAAACGCGGCTCGGTTTTGATCATACTTTTGCGCCACGATCAAGAAGTTTCGAAGCGTGCCATGAACATTAGCCGCCACTTCTCGAAAGGCCTCTTGAGCCGGGCTTGCAAAAAAATCGCGGACGAATGTATTAAATTCGCTACTGGTGTGCAGAAAGCCAATGTCTTGATTGACAAATGCGTCAGGAGGAAGGTTGAAAGTTTTGGCGAGTCGTTGATTAACGCCTAAATAGCGCAGATCTGAATTAATCCACGACACAATTCCTGGAACAGCCTCTAAGACAGCCTCAAGCTGCACTTTTGCCGCTCGAAACGCAATCTCGGCTTGTCGGCGTTCGGCGACTTCTTCGATGAGCTGATCATTTGAATCTCGAAGAGCGGCGGTGCGCTCTTCGACTTTATGTTCTAGTTCTACTTTTGCCTGATTTAATGCGGCTTCGACATGCTTTCGCTTAGTGATATCGGTACAGATGCCTTCGTAATACAGCAATGTACCAGCCGGATCACGAACGGCACGAATATTTTTAGATACCCAAATCGTGTTGCCGTCCTTTCGATAAAGTTGGCATTCAAACTCTCGGACAAGGTCTGTCTCTTCAAGGGTTTGAATCAGCAAATGGTACTGGCCTGCATCGACATAAAGCTGAGCACCTATCTCAGCAACCGCGTCGATTAGCTCTTGAGACGTTTGATAGCCGAGCATGGTGACGACGGTTAAATTGGCGTACACATATCGCCCATTAGATGCAATTCGGAAAAACCCCGCAACCGAATTCTCCAAAAACTGATAGTAGCGCTGCTCAGAATCATCAGGCGACGCGTTCGTTGGGGGGAGTTCTTGGCCTGTCACCGCAGGACTGGCCACTTGACGGCAGAGGGCAACTGATTCTTGAAGCAGTTGTTTGTTTGGACTGGGGTCGTCTTGCATGGATGGTGGATTTTCTACCCGTGAGGATACGTCTACGTCCTTACTCGTGGCGATCGCCCTGCTATGGCTGAATCAAGATACTTGACTCATAACCAAAATTAAGAAACCCAATAATAAGGTGCGATCTGATGCGATCTGAGAACGATAGAAAACCCTGAATTCACATTCATATTGATTCTGTCTGTTTGATGCTGTCTAGTCACATACGGACATCAACATATCGTCTATCAACATGTCGCTTACTAATAGGCTATTTATCAATAGGCTATTTATCACCGTATGTATTCGACGTAAATACAAGTATAAAGATAAATGAAGCACTAACGATGTTGTCAGTGATACTAATCCTGCCAGATCAAGGATTTGCAACCGTTTACGCTAGCTCTATACGTCTATAGCGATCCTAAATCGCTTGTGAATTGTGTATGAGCAGTGAGGCATTACGCTAAACACATACCGGGCTGCGCCCGCCCCACTGCTCATAACCCATTTAGGATTGCTATAAACTACCAGGAATACAAAACAATACAGATTTATTCAACTTTATGGCCCTACGGGCTCAGGTTGGTGTGGTGAGCCCCCGCGGCGCGGGGGCTCACCACACGTTCAACGTCCTAACGCGAGAGCGTACGGCTATATTCAACGATTAATCAGGGTCAGACATTATCCTGGCAACTAAAAATGTTTCTAGATAGTCATGTCGAATCCAGTAAATCCTAAATATTCCTAAATATCCTGAAACATCTTGCAACACAATTCGGGGTGCGCACTACGGTAAGCTGACAGGGATGGCACATTTAGCCTGATGTGTGAGATTTAGATTTTAGATAACACGATACCCATGATCGCGAGTCCTTCTCGTACCGTTCGGATAGGTTCCCGGAAGAGTCAACTGGCTCTTATTCAAACCCATTGGGTTCAGCAACAGTTGCAGAAGTCATTCCCCGATCGCACGTTTGAGGTGCATACAATGAGCACCCACGGGGACAAGATTTTAGATGTGGCGCTTTCAAAAATTGGCGACAAAGGGCTGTTTACCAAAGAACTAGAGCTAGGGATGCTGCAAGGAGAGATCGACTTTGCAGTGCATTCTCTAAAAGACTTGCCCACTCGTTTACCCGATGGTTTGATGCTCGGCTGTGTCACAGAGCGGGAAGACCCCTCAGACGCTCTGGTAATACATACCAAGTATCGCGATCGCCAGTTAGATACGTTGCCTAAAGGGGCCGTGATTGGCACGTCGTCGTTGCGTCGGCTTGCTCAGTTGCGCCATCACTATCCCCACTTGGTCTTCAAAGATATACGGGGCAATCTCAACACCCGCTTACAGAAGCTCGATAACGGTGACTACGATGCCATCATCCTGGCTGTTGCTGGCCTAAAGCGCATGGATATGGGCGATCGCATTCACCAAGTCATCTCTCCTGATATTTCGCTCCATGCCGTGGGTCAAGGGGCGTTAGGCATCGAGTGCCGCCACCAGGATTCCGATATCCTCTCGCTTCTTAAGGCGCTGGAGCATTCTACAACGGCTCAGCGATGCTATGCAGAGCGAGCATTCTTACGCGAGCTTGAGGGAGGCTGCCAGGTCCCGATTGGAGTCAATACGGAGGTGGCCGGTGAAACGCTAAAGATTACGGGCTTGGTTGCCAGCTTAGATGGTAAACGGGTCGTCAAAGATCGCGTCTCCGGATCGCTCGATACGGCTGAAGCGCTAGGAATAAAGCTGGGGAAACTATTAAGAGAGCAAGGAGCGCAGGAGATTTTGGATGAAATCCTTGCTCAAATTCAGCGAGAAGCTTAACTGTATGACGCATAACGACGCATAACAATAAGTGATCTTGCGAAGCGTACTCCATTCACACAAAACTCCACCGTAGGATGTAGATTCGGTTCGCGTAAACCGCTAGGGTAAGACGTGAGATATCTGCCGATTTGGGGGGTTTGGCATGAAAGCAGTAACCATTGACCGTTACGGTTCCTCAGAGGTTTTGAACTATTCGGATGCTCCCAATCCGTCGCTCGGGCAGGATCAGATACTGGTCAAAATCCATGCTGTGAGCGTTAACCCCATCGATTGGAAAATCAGAGCAGGCATGCTGCAGTTTATTCCGGGTGGGGCATTTCCTCGAATACTCGGTTCAGATCTGGCGGGTGAGGTGGTAGAAGTGCGAGGGCAAACCGACTACCAGCCAGGTGATGAGGTGTATGGAACGCTCAACCCAATTAAGGGGGGTGGGTATGCCCAATTTGCAGCGATTCCTAGCCGGGCGATCGCCCTCAAGCCTCCGACGCTCAGCTACAGCGAAGCGGCAGCCATTCCTACAGCGGGTATTACAGCGCTCCAGGCGCTCCGCGACAAGGGCAACCTTAAAACAGGACATCACGTTTTAATCAATGGCGCGTCTGGGGGCGTCGGCACATTTGCCGTTCAGATTGCTAAAGCAATGGGTGCGACTGTTACAGCCGTATGCAGTCAATCTAATTTTGATCTGGTTACGCGCCTCGGAGCCAACCGCGCCATTGACTATCACGACACTGATTTCACTCAAGAACCAATCCGCTATGACGTTATTTTTGATGCGGCGGGGAAACGCACCTTCTCAGACTGTAAGAGCGCTTTAACACCCAATGGGGCTTATGTCACGACCTTGCCCAATCCAGACGTGATTTTTTACAGCATTTTGACCGTTTTGTTACCGGGGCAAACCTGTAAAACAATCTTGGTCCAGCCCAATCACGATGACTTGATGGTTCTCAACCAGTTGCTTGATGATGGCAAATTGCAGGTTATTATCGATCGCACGTATTCGCTGCCAGAGGTTTCAGAGGCGCATCGATACAGCGAAACGGAGCATGTGACTGGCAAAATTGTGATGACGGTTACTTAGTCTCAAGCACTTTGTTTCAAGCGTTTTAAAGTGGGACAAAGAAGGGAGTCATTAAATTATCTCCCGATTATTGGCGATCGCAATTTGGAGCAATCGCCCAAATTATTCTGAAATTATCCGGTTAAAGCGAAATCAATCGTGAAGTTTACGTCAAAACTCATGAATCCCACAGAGGAGTTGATAAGTTAAATTGAGCAAGGAAAATTAAAAAAACAACAGGGATTTGCATCGCTTCAAGTCATTGCATCATTCAACTCGCTCCGTTGATGTGGTTCACGGAAAACGTTGCAGTCATGGATTGTTTTCAAACTAAATCTGATCAAGATATCTCTCACCAACCCAGAGCGGCTCACGCCACACCTGATTTAGTCCCCGTCATTTTCTCGCCAATTCGGATATCGCAGTCAAATTCTGCTAAACGGATCTGGAAGGTTTTAACAGGGTTAAGTCTAGCAGCGGGTGTTATACTGGGCTATACTTCTGCTCGTTCCCAAGAGCTACAGGTTCCGCCGGGGCAACGGTGGCTAGAAATTCGGCAGACAGCAGGCACGGTTCAATATCGTCGGGGTGAAGCCCAACGACCGGCTCGTGTTGGCGATCGCCTACAACAAGTCGGGCACGGCATTGATACCGCGTTACAGTCTACGTCGGTGCTAGAACTCGATACTCAAATTGGGGCGGTTCGGGTTGCAGAAAATACGCGACTTTTTGTTAAGACTTTGACAGTCCTAAGCGATGGGGGGCGCATTACTGCACTTCGCGTTGATCGAGGGCAAGCGCGGCTGCAAATTCGGCGATTTACCCATCCGAGTTCAGAGCTTGAGATTGAGACACCTGCTGGGGTCGCGGCTGTGCGAGGGACGATTTTCGGCGTAAACGTAGATGAGGTTGGTAAAACTGGAGTTGCAACCCTATCAGGCTCGGTTGAAGCAAGTGCCCAAGGCGAAACGGTGATTGTGAATCCCGGATTTGCGACAGTGATTATTCCCGGAGAACCCCCGACAGAGCCTCAGCCGATCGACCGCGTCTTGCAATTTAGGAATCGCACCATTCGACGGACGAGTGGCGGCATCATTTTGAGCGGTCATGCCGATCCTGCTAATCTCGTGCAGATTAACGGACGAGACATTGCGACTCGCTCGAATGGGCAGTTTAGTACATTCATTCCCTCATCTCCTCTTGAGCCTTATCTCCGCGTTACTGTCCGTAACCCGGTTGGAGACGAACGAACTCACGAATTTGTTGCGCGCTAGAGCCTCCCAATTCTTAGAAACCTTCAACCTAATGGCAGTTCAAAATTGCAAATTGCCGCAAACTCATCAGAAGAAATCGGTGCGCTCCCGTTTCCAACATCTTGGCAGATGGCTGCGAGGGCGATCGCTGCTGCCAGGGCTGGTGATTTCGGCGCTTTCAGTCGGGCTGTGGCAGCTTGGAGTTTGGCAACCATTAGAGCGAATCAGCTACAACGCCCTCTTTCAATTGAGAAATGCCGTATTTTCAACCCCAGGCTGGGATTCTAGGATCGCAGTGATTGCCATTGATGATACTACTTTGGAGCAAGATGGCAGTTTCCCGATTCCTCGACGCCGTTACGCAGAACTGTTGCGAAAGCTAGAGGCATCGCTTCCAGCCGCCATTGGGTTTGATATTCTGTTTGCAGAAAGCGCGCCAGATGATGCTGAATTTGCTAGCGCGATCGCTGACCAGTGGAATGTGGTGTTGGCCGTTGCTGCCAACTCGCAGAATCAGACGATTCAGCCCGCATCAAGATTGGCCTCCGGAGCTGCTGACACAGGGCACGTTATCGTCTCATCTGAGCCTGACGGCATCAGCCGCCGCACGTGGCTTTATCACGGCAACACGCCTGCATTGGGGCTTGCCTTAGTGCAGACCTATCACGAGAGTTTACAAATGACGGCAGGGGCATCGGTTGATTTAGACTACGACCCTCATCGGATGAAGTCGGTTCTGACATCGCCCAATCGCCACCTCTGGATCAACTGGCCCGGTCCGGTTCATCACCCTGACGTGATTCATTCGGCAGGAGAACTCAAACCGTCTTGCCGTAGCAATTTTGAACCCGGTGATGCAGTCGTGTATCCAATGCACTGCATTTTGAATGGAGAGATTAATCCGAGCGTTTTGACAAATAAAATCGTGCTGGTTGGCGTGACGGCGACTGGGGTTGATACGCTCCAAACCCCGTTTGATCAGGTTCCTCCCACCTCAAACGTCTACTTACACGCTGCATTAGTCGATAATTTGTTAAACGATCGCCTGCTACGCCGCTCGGCTAGCTGGGTTGATGCGGTTCTCCTAATCAGCGTGAGTCTTGTCATCACGAGGCTGCTAGTTTCTAACGGGCCTCAGAGCCGTTTGGCGATCGCCATCGGATTCCCCCTCCTGTGGTTTATAGGCGCTCTGCTGCTGTTTGGCGCAGGGTGGTGGGTTCCGCTCGCCGCCCCCATTGGCACCATCATGATTGCGGCCATGGGAATCCAGCTTCGAGAGCAGTATGAAAAGCAGCAACTCATGGATTTGTTCTCGATGCACGTTGCCCCAGAGACGGCAAAACTCATCTGGCAGCGGAAAGCTGAAATCTTTCAGCAAGGGAAAATTCAAGCACAGGAGCTAATGGCAACCGTGCTGTTTGTCGATATTCGAGGATTTACGTCTGTTTCAGAAA